>JAUIMA010000290.1 GCA_030432675.1 Candidatus Hydrogenedentota bacterium
GCCCCCGGAGATACTGATTTTCTTGCCGACCTTGTCGTTGTGTTCGAGGAGCGCCACGCGACGGCCCCGTTCGGCGGCCTTCAGCGCGCAAAACAGTCCGGCGGCACCGGCACCAATCACAATGGCATCATAAGAGAGGGGAGTAGGGGTCATCATAGCTTTCAGGGCTGAGCGCCGTCATGTCCGGTGACTCGGGGATAGGGGGAGCGTAGCTTCAAAATCTGGACATCGCCCAGGGCCGCCACGCCCTGACGGCTGACCTCCAGATGGAGACGGAGGTGCCCCGAAGAAGGGTCCGAGGGGATATAGTATGTTTTGGAGTCGGGTTGCGGTGCGCTGCTCTCCAGCAACGTGTCCTGCTCGAGCACTTCCGAGGTCTCGTCCATTATCTGCCATTCGAGCCGGGCATGGCCTGAGGGCGCGGCGAGGGTACTGGTCACCAACGCACCGTCAAACGATTCCAACGCCGTTGGAACACTATAGACCCAGTTGAGACCGGGCACGCGCCATGCCGTGTGGCCATCCACTTCGCTCCGAAGGGCCGAAAACGCGGGCCGGACTTCAAACCACTCGTGACCACCATCGATCCAGCCGGGCGTCGGCCCTGCAACGTCGCTTTCCGGGAGCGCGGTGGGGGAGATAGTGCCGGGAACGGCCCACTGAAATTGCAGGATACCGTCCGTACCCTCCAGGCGATACTGGGCCGATTCGGCGGTGGAGGTCAGGGGAGTTACGCCCGTAATTTGTGCCAATGCGGCACGGTTCACGGCCCAGACAAGGCTCAGGGGGACTGGGGCGCCTGGCTCGGCCCCATCAGCCGCTTGCCAGGCTGCGGGGCGAAGGGTGGCTCCCTCGGAGCGCGGGAGCCAGGCCATTTCCTGCAAGGCTGCCAGGAGTTTCGAGTGGCGTTCAGGCGCGGCGTCTAGGCTCAGGGCATGAGCACGGGCCAGGGGTGCGTAGGGGCTATCCGCCGGGACTTTATCCAGGAGGGTGAGGGCCGCTGCATGGTCCCCTGCGGCGTGGCGCTCCAGGGCGTGCAGATAGGGGCTCTCCGGGAACGTCATGCCGTTTGGCTCGGCGCGCCCTTCTTCGGGGGCAAAGGCCGCCGCCCGAGCCGTCCAGCCGATTTCCGTGTAGGCCGCGTGGAGTACCTCGTGGTAGGGCACAAATTCTTCATCGCCCAGGTCGGCATAGGCGCGTGCCAATTCAAACTGGGCCAGCGCGCTGCGCAGGTCGCCCTGCTCGAAGAGATACTGTCCCCGGACCAGACGCGCTTCGGCGTAGTAATAGGGAAGGTCGGTATTGACCCGTCGGCTCGTCGTCTCATTGGCGATGCGAAAGACCATGGCGCGGTCGAGGTGATTTCGGGCGCGGTCGGGGTCTCCTGCGAGCAAGAGGGTCTTGGCATAGACCACGTGGGTATAGTAATCGCCCACCTGGGTCTGGGTGGCCCGCCGCGCAATACGGAGGGCTTTTTCCAGATCGCCTTCTTCAATGGCCTTGGCGACGTTTTTTACATAGAGGTCGGTGTGGAGCGACTCAAAGCGCATGCACACCGCCATGAAAATGAGGAAGGCCACCACGCCCGCCGAAACGAAGGCCAGCGGAATCTTCCGGTAGACCTTTTTCCCACCGAGCCACGCCGCGGTGATGAAAGACAGCCCCAGAAGCAACCAAAAGGACTGGGCCATGACGGGCCACTGAAAGAAATTCTCAAAGGTGCTGTGAAAGAGGTAGCCCATCAGACCTGCTGCGATACCCGCGAAGAGCGCCACATCCTGCTTGTTTTCGGGGCGCGCGTGGTAGACCCGCCAGAGCCGTTCGAGCCAGGCCACGACAAGTGCCAGGAAGGCCACCAGTCCGATGGCGCCCGTCTTCACAAATATCTGCAGGTAGGCACTGTGCACCGTGGCATCCTCCGCGTCTTCCGGACGGGGGATGGGCAGGTAGGTGTCTTCTTCCAGAATGGTATCGATTTCATAGTAACAGCCCCAGCCAAGCCCGAGAAGGGGGTGGGCCTTGGCGATCATCACTGCCGCCGCATAGTACTTGGCCCGCTCCATGAGCGAGCGATCTTCTTCCGGGTTGCTGAAGGTGGAAAGGCGCGACAGGACCATGGGACCTGCGACCAGGGCGACGAGGAGGACGGCGACGCCAACGGCGATGCTTCCTTTTTTTCCAGGGCGCACCCAATAGAAGAGAAAGCCCAGGGCGAGTAACATGCCCACCCAGGAACCCCGGGTCTTGGTGTATATCAGGGCCAGCAGACAGAGGGCGATACAGACCAGCAGCACGCCCTTGAGGCCGCGTTTTTCCGTGGCGAGAATGATGCCGATGGCCGGTCCGACGGCCAGCACCATCAGGCCACCGAGAGGCGTCGCGCCGTAGAAGGAGCCACTCCGTACACCGCGGTGGAGGACCAGATCGCTGGCAATCTGAATCTCAGAAATGCCGATGGGGATGAAGTGCTGGATGATGCCATGAATGGCGACCAAGGTGGCCCCCAATACATAGGCCACACCAATCTGTATGACCTGCTCCCGTGTGGAAACCCGATGGATCACATAGAGAAAGAGCACCACGAACTCGACAAATTGACGGAAGTCCTGGAGTACCTTGAGCGTGACATTCTGGTGGTAGAGGCCCGTTCCGATGGCGAGCACCATGACGGCCCCAAAGGCGAGGAGGCTCTTCCACGGAGCGAGGGGCGAGGGCGATTCGCGATGGCGCAGGAAGCGCAGGCCCTCTTTCGCGAAGAGCCCCAATATGAGCACCTCGGGGAGATTAAAGGTGACGCCGAGGACCTCACGTTGCACGACCCCGAAAGGCGTAATCGCAAAGGCCGCAAAACACAGGGCCCAATGGCTGTTTAAAAAGAGCAGGGCGAGGCCCACGGCGGCCAGGGGGATGCCAATGGCCTGGCCCGCTGGAAGCTGCCCCAAACCCACAAGGGTCGCCGCGATGGCACCGGTCACCAGAAAGAGGGTGAGCAGCCGGATGCCGTCTTTCCGGGATACGGTGGCGGGGCTATCCGCGTGTGCAGGTTCCGATAACCAACGCATCAATGGGGGCCTTTGGAGTCGTTTTGGAAGCGGAATGGACAGCGTTGGGTCGAATTCCCTCGTGGAATGACCACCTCTGCCCATCGAACCTTATACAAGAAGCCCGGGGTGGGGCGTTGCGCTACCCACCCCGGACGTTACGTTTTCTTAGATTGCCTGAACCCGTGACTATCCGTTGGAACGCGGACAGCGACAGGTCGCTATCGCGTGCCTATACGGCTCCGGAACCCAGCACTTTGACCTGGAAACCAGCCTTGCGCCACTCATTGTGGTCCAGCAGGTTGCGGGTGTCAAAGAGCACCGGCTTACGCACCAGCTTCTCCAGCTGATTGGGATTCAGATACTTGTAGTCGCTGTGATCCGTCAGCAATACCACGCAGTCGGCGTCCTTGAAGCAATCTTCAATGCTGGCCAGCTCCATGGTGCTCTTCTTGACGTAGGGGTCGTGGGCGGCGACTTCCATGCCTTTTTCCTGGAGCAGTTCCACTACCGTGACGGAAGGGCTCTCCCGCATGTCGTCTACGTTGCCCTTAAAGGCCAGGCCGAGGGCCGCCACCTTGGGTTTATCCACGCCGGCAACCAGTTCAGCCACGCCATTAGCGACGTGGGCGGGCATGCCATCATTCCGAAGGCGCGCCCGGTGAATGAGGTCCGTGTCTTCCGGGAACTGCTCGATAAGGAACCAGGGGTCCACCGAGATGCAGTGTCCACCCACACCGGGGCCCGCCGTGTGAATGTTGACCCGGGGGTGGCGGTTGGCCAGCTTGGCCACGGCACTGAAGTTGATGCCCAGCTTTTCGCAGAGAATGGCGGCTTCATTGGCCAGCGCGATGTTGACGTCGCGGAAGGTGTTTTCGATAACCTTCACCATTTCGGCGGTCGTCACGTCGGTCAGGAAAATCTCCCCTTCCACAAAGCTGCCGTAGATGGCTTCGGCACGGGCGGCGCAGTGCTCGCCATAACCGCCGATAACCCGGTCGTTCTCAATCAGTTCCTTGAGAATGCGGCCGGGCAAGACCCGTTCCGGGCAGTGGGCCAGATACACGTCGGAGCCGACCTTCAGACCGGCTTCTTCCAGGATGGGGCAGATAAGGTCCCGGCAGGTCCCGGGAGGAGACGTGGATTCCAGGATGATGAGATTGCCGTTTTGAAGGTGGGGGACAATGGCTTCCGTCGCACTGCGGACGTAGCTCATGTCGGCCTGTTTTTCCTCGTTCATCGGGGTGGGTACCGAAAGGAAGAAAACATCGGAAGGCTCGGGCGTCAGCGAAGCACGGAGATTGCCCGAGCCGATGGCGGCCTGAACGACCGTGTGGAGGCCAGGCTCTTCAATATGGATGTTACCCGCATTGACCGTGTCGACCACATTGGCACTTACGTCCACGCCGAGCACCTTGAATCCATTGGAGGCCAATACACTGGCCGTGGGCAGGCCAATGTAGCCCAGTCCCATCACACAAACTTTTTTCATGATTCTTCCTTTTTCAATGACATAAGGTGATCGGCAATACGCTTGCTCGCGAGACCGTCGCCATAGGGATTCACGGCATTCGCCATGGCGTTATAGGCGTCGGCGTCATCCAGCAGGCGCTGCACATTCGATACGATTCCGTCGTAGGAGTTACCCACCAGCATGGCCGTGCCCGCATCCATGGCCTCGGGGCGCTCGGTCATTTCACGCATGACCAGCACCGGCTTGCCCAGCGAGGGCGCCTCTTCCTGAATGCCGCCTGAATCGGTGAGCACAATGGTGGCCTTCTTCAGCAGGTGGACAAAGGGCACGTAATCCAACGGGGCAATCAAGTGGACCCGGTCCTGATCTTTGAGAATCTTGTTGACCGACTTGAGCACGTTCGGGTTCGGGTGCACCGGGTAGACCACTTCCACATCGGGGTTGTTGGCCGCGAGATCGCGGATGGCCGTGCACATCTGGTCGAAGCGTTCGCCGAAACTTTCGCGGCGGTGGGCCGTCACCAGGATGAGACGCCGTTCGCTGCCAATGTTCTGGAGCAAGGGGTCTTCAAATTCGAAGGGTCGATTCGATACTTCCAGGAGCGCATCGATCACCGTGTTGCCCGTGATCTGAATGCCTTTTTCAGAGATGTTTTCTTTCAGCAGATTATCCCGCGAGCCTTCGGTGGGCGGGTAATGGTAGTCGCAGAGCGCGTCGCCAAGCACCCGGTTCATTTCTTCGGGGAAAGGCCGATACTTGTCATAGGTGCGCAACCCTGCTTCCACGTGGCCCACCCGCACGTTTTTGTAGTAGCAGGCCAGGGCCGCTGCGAAGGTGGTCGTCGTATCCCCATGGACGAGGGCCACATCGGGCGCAAAGTCGTCCAGAACGCCCGCCATGCCGTTCAGCACATTCGTCGTAATATCAAAGATAGTCTGATTGGGCTTCATCAGATCCAGATCATACTCGACCGAAATACCGAAGACATCGATGACCTGATCCAGTAGTTCCCGGTGTTGGGCTGTCAGGCAGACCCGCACGTCAAATTCGCCGTCGCGACCCCGCAGTTCGTTTACGATGGGACACATCTTAATCGCTTCCGGGCGCGTCCCCATGACCACCAATACCTTCATCTCTTCCCTTTCATGCAATCCAGGACCTGCTGCAGAATCGCGAGGTAGTGCTCGGATAAGGTGCTGCGGTCGAAGTGTTTAACAATATAGTCGTGGCCCGATTGACCCAATCTCCGGGCCAGTTCCGGGTCCTCGGAGAGCGTGGTGAGTGCTTCCACCAATGCAGACTCCTGCTCGGGCTCCATAAAGACGCCCATGGCCGCCTCGGCGACGATCTCCGCCGCGTTTCCTTCCACCCCCATGATGATGGGGCGCGCCATACCACCCGCCTCAAAGATTTTGGACGGAATGACAGACGTGAAGAGGTCGGTTTTTTTCAGGTGTACGAGGCAGGCGTCCGTGACGGACAGAAACGCGGGCATTATACCCTTATCTTGACGGCCAGTAAACACCACGTTGTCGAGGCCAAGCGCTTCAGCCTCTGCGGCGAGCTCCTCCCGGACTGCACCATCGCCCACCAGCAGGAAAACGATATCATTTCGTCCCTGGCTTTTGAGCAGGGTGGCCGCCCGCAGCACCACGTCCAGGGCGCAGGCCATACCGATGGTGCCAATATAGGCACAGACAAACTTGTCGGCTAAGCCGTAGCGCGCTACCAGATCCGGGTCTTTCTCACGGGGGGCAAAGAGATTGCGATCGACCCCATTCATAATGACCGAGAGTTTTTCTTCCGGCACCCCTTTTTCCAGCAGGCGTTGTCGATATCCTTCGCCCACCGTGACGATGTGGTCGGCCGCGCCATACATCTTCAACTCCATCCACTCCAACAGACGCACCGCCGCCCCGCCCTGCATGGCCCCTACCGCCTGGATAGACTCGGGCCAGATATCGCGGATCTCGAGGATAAAGGGGATGCGGCGGAGAAAACTCATGATGACACCTGCCCACCCGCAAAAAAACTGGGGGGACGTGGCGATGATAAGGTCGGGGCGCTTGGAAAAGAGGGTGCACAAGACTGCGCTGACCATGTAAGAAAGAAAATTAAGGATGCGGCGCAACGTGCCTTTATTGGCGGCAATATAGGTCCAGACCCGGATGACGTCAATGCCGTCAATGGTCTCCCGCTGGGGGAGGAGGCGGTTGTGATAGCCCTCATAGACCACGCCATCGGGCACGCTGGGCGCGCCCGTCACCACGGTGACATCGTGTCCGGCTTCCACCCAGCGACGACAGTTTTCATAGGTCCGCGACGCGGGAGCGTTACCTTCGGGCGGGAAGTAGTGGGAGAAAAAGAGAATCCGCATAGCTTAATTCGGCACGACGGTGTAGGTCGCTTCGGATTCCTTTCCTTCCAGTGTGAACGCCAGGGTGACGTTCGTTTCCTGTTTACCAAATTCCGGACAATAGTGGGTGTCTTCCAACGCCAGAGTTCCCGCGCCGGTGAAACTGATTCGGCACGAACCGGCAGCAAAATCCACCTGCGCTTCGTGGGAACCCGTCAATTTTACACGACATTGGGGGTGTAAATGTACCCGGGAGACCGATTGGACCGCCCGCGTCGCCCGTACCACGTCCCGCACCGTCAGCCCTTCGCCCGCTGTCCACGTGAATTCCCGGTGATGCGTGGGCTGACCGGGAAGGCGCTGATGGCCCGTGTGCCAACCGGAGAGGCGACAGGTATCGCCCTCCACCTGCCATTGAACGTCTCGGGGATAGGCGCGTCGGGCCACTCGGAAGGCCCCCCAGAATTCGCTCTGGTCCTGGTTCTCTATGGTGACGGTGTTGTGGGCTGCCGTCGAACGGCAATAATTCCGCATGGCACTGGGCACGTAATCATACACACCACTGTCCACGATGACCCGTGCGCCCTTGATCGACAACTCATAGGAAAAGAGGTCACCATGGGCATGGCCGGGGATATAGTCCGGCCCAATCTGCCCGGCGTCGCAGATGAGATAGGTGCCATCCTCTCCGCGCCAACCATAGTATCCGGCCTCCGGAAGGCTCCAGGGCCCCGCAGGGGCGGCGGCGCAATTGACCAGGGCCTCGGGGGCATTGTAGATGCCGAAGGCGCTGTCGTTGAAGAGGGCGATCTCACCATCCGGATGGCACAGGGCCACCAGGGCCTGCTCCATGCGTTGGCGGGCTTCGGATACCCCCTCGATGAGCGCGGGGTCGCCCGTGTCGCAGAGGAGCTTCATGAGGTAGGTCATGCGCACGTGATACATGGGCGCCCGTTCGAAGTGCATACCGTCGGGCAAGA
>JAUIMA010000291.1 GCA_030432675.1 Candidatus Hydrogenedentota bacterium
TCGGCGGCGCGCACGCCCGCCTGCCCCATCGCCGCCCGCATGTCAGCGGATTCGCGAAATCCTGGCCGCCCCCATTGAGGAGGCCCTGGAAGACGGGCTTGCCAGAGAAGTCGGCACTTGCCTGAAGTCCCTTTTTGATTTACCTTTAGACGACGACTCCCGGGCAAAATTGCAAGATATCGTGGACAACTATGATACTTTTATGGACTCGTTGGGATTTGATGAACTGATTCAATCTATCATTCTGGATGGCTTGGATAGCATCGAATTTCCGGGGGCTGCATCGCAAAGCTCACCGGAACCAGCGCCGGTCGCCCCAAGCGAAGACGCCGTCCCGGCACCCGGCCCAACACCAGAGCCCACGCCCCACCGTGAAGAAGCGGCAAAAACCATGCGGGTTTCCGAAACCCATGTAGACACCTTCCTTTCCTACGTTGGCGAGCTATTGGTCGTGCGGGATATGTACAACCATATGGAAAACCGCATCCCCGACAGTGCAGATCAGCCCAACCTCCGCATGGACTTTCGCAGGATAAACGAAACCTTTGCAGCGCTGTCCGATGATCTCCAGAAGAGTATTATGTCTATCCGCCTGGTCGCTGTCGGCACCATTCTGCAGCGGGTTCCCCGGCTCGTGCGGGATGTGGCCACGATGTCGAAGAAAGAGATCGCTGTCGTCATCGAAGGAGAGACGGTTGAAGTTGATAAAAGTCTTATCGACCTCCTCGAAGCGCCGCTAACCCATATGGTTCGAAATGCCGCTGACCACGGCATTGAGGCGCCGGACGTGCGAAGCGCTGCGGGCAAGGAGCCTGTGGGAAATATCCTGGTAGCCGTAACCGAACACGCCAATCACCTCACACTGACCATTCGGGACGACGGTGGCGGCCTGGATATGGGGCGCATCCAAAACAAGGCCGTGGAACTCGGCATCGTGAATGAAGGCCAGCCATTGTCGGAAGAAGATATTGTCAGCTTCCTTTTCCAGTCTGGCGTTTCCACCGCTGACGAAATCACCGACGTATCTGGTCGTGGCGTGGGGATGGATGTGGTAAAACGCATGGTGGAAGATGCAGGTGGCTCCATCCATGTGGACAGTAAATCAGGAGAAGGCACCACCTTCGAAGTCAGCGTACCAAAATCCGTCACCACGCAAATTGTCTCCGGATTCCTGGTGGAAACCGGCTCCCAACGATTTGTCTTCCCCATGACAAAAGTAATGGAGACAACCCGGCTGAACTATGAGAAGGTGCTTACCGTGATAGATACGGGAAAATGCTTCAAGCATCATGATCGTATTATTCCACTGGTAAGTATGGATAGCCTGCTTGGTTTGGAGACCACCAAAAACGGCCACGAGGATTTCCAATTGGTGGTTATGCTGTCCGCGCGACAGGGTGTGTTCGGTGTCTCTGTGGATCACGTGGTCGGTGTGCAGCAGGTTGTGGTTAGGCCTATTACGGGACTGATCTGTGGTACGGAGTCCATCGCAGGGGGCGCCCTGATGGGTGACGGCTCCGTGGCACTCATCATCGATATTGACCGTATGCACGAGGAGTATACCGCCGTCACATCGTAGGATCCGGCCCGTGATTCCAGCGCCCTGTCGCATTCCTCTGGGATGACCAAGGCGGACACATACCGTTGCTGTCGGCCACCGTCGAACGAATTCAGATGTCCCGTTTGACACTTTTCTCCGCCGTATGCTACGCTTCCCTCCGTCTGTTTTCACTGGAATGCAGAAGTGTACCCCCTTCGGTTACGCCCCCGACGAACTGGTTTCGATGGTGCGTTATCTGCGGGGACCCTGCCCTTCTCCGTTACGGTGTAAAAGGTGATGGCGGTTGGGTCCTACTCAACACGACGTTGGCGAACCCGGTCAGGTCCTGACGGAAGCAGCCGCAGTCTTCTGTTGTGTGTGCTGTAGGAGTGCCTGACCGTCATCACCTTTTCCACCGTGACCAGTTTCCCACCCGGGCAGAACAGGTCAATCCATTGGCAGGGCGAAGGCCGGAGACGCGCATGGCAAACAAACAATACTTGGTGTTGGCCCGCAAATGGCGCCCCCAGGCCTTTGAAAGCGTTGTCGGCCAGGATCACATCACCCGCACCCTGAAGAATGCCATCACTTCGGGCCGCATCCACCACGCCTTCCTCTTCATTGGATCCCGTGGCATTGGTAAGACCACCACGGCGCGCATTCTGGCCAAGGCCCTCAATTGCCTCGCCTCGGAAGAGCCCACGGCAGAGCCCTGTGGTGAATGCAGCAATTGCGAAGCCATTGCCGCCGGGAACAGTATCGATGTCATCGAAATCGATGGTGCCTCCAATAACAGCGTGGAAGACGTGCGCGAATTGCGCGACAACATCCGCATGGTACCGACGAATGCCCGCTACAAGGTGTACATCATTGACGAAGTGCACCAGCTTTCCATTGCGGCCTTCAATGCCCTGCTGAAGACCCTCGAAGAACCACCACCCCACGCCGTCTTTATTCTGGCCACCACGGAAGCCCACAAGATTCCCGCGACCATCGTGTCCCGCTGTCAGCGCTACGATTTCCGCCGGGTTCCCGTTCCCCAGATTATTGAACTGCTCCGGGGCATCCTCGATAAAGAAGGCATTGCCGCCACGGATGAAGCGCTCCACGCCATTGCACGGGCCGCCGAAGGGGGTATCCGTGATTCGGAGAGTATCCTCGACGAACTCATCACCTATTGCGACGGGGAAATTACCTTTAAAGATGTCTTCGACGTGTTGGGCCTCGTGGATTGGCAGCTCATGCATGACATCTGCGACGCCATCCTCGCCAAAGATGTGACCCGCCAGTTGGTGCTGGTCGAAGAAGTCGTCACGGCCGGCAAAGACCTTACCCAATTTGTCCAGGAGTTGTTGCGCTATTTTCGCAATCTCCTCGTCAGCAAGACGGCCAATGTCAGCGAGCTGATTCACCTCCCGGAAGAGGAATTGGCCGCGTTGAACGCACGGGCGCAGAAGATTTCGCTCACCAACCTGATTCGTCTGGTGGAACAGTTTGCGGAACTGGTCAATACCTTCGACTCCCAGCTGGCCCAGCGCATCGCCCTGGAGTCCATGCTGATTCGCATCTCCAAGGTCGGCGTCGAGGTTTCCCTCGACACCATCATGGAAAAACTCATCGCCCTCGGTCAGGGCGGTCTGGGCACCGGCAACGACGGTGCAAGCTCGGCGACGCCTTCCGCCCCACCGGCTACGGCACCACGCCCGCCAGCAACTCCGGCACCGCAGGCGGCTACACCGCCACCGCCCCAAGCGGAGAGTCCACCGGACCCCACGGCGGCCGCGCCGGCTGAATCAGCGCCTGCGGCTCCGGCCCCGAAAGCGCGTATCAAGGTCACCCCGGAAAATCTGACCCGGGCGTGGGGCGCTATCATCACCCGGACCAGTGAAGAAGATCTTAATCTCGGCACGTGGTTCAGCCGTGGAAAAGCCCTCGGAATGGAGGGGAGCACCGTCTCGCTTCAGTTCTCCGACGATAACCCCCAGGCCGTATCGTTCGTACAAGACCGAAACAACCAACAGGCCATGGTGGAAGCACTCCAACGGCATACCACCAACCTGGAATCACTGGATATAACGGTCGAGGAAGCCCCCGCCACCCAGTCCAGGACTGCGGCAAGTGTAAGTAGCGACCAGCCCTATTATCCCGGCACCAATCCCGAAGAGGCCCGCGAAGTGTTGAACGACCCGGGTGTCTCGACGGTGGTCCGCGTGTTTAAAGGACGAATTGCCGACATTTCGTCGGTCGCCCCCACCGACCCGCTGGCACCGGATGATGCGTTGGATTCCGAGGAGTAGCCTGTATTATCGTAGGTCCATACCCTACCCTTATCCTACGGAAGGAAATGTCTTCATCATGTTTCGGAAGTCTTTAGCACTTATTCTAGGTATTGTCGGTTGCACACTCGCCCCGGAGGTCCGCGCTGAACTGGAAGTCTCTTTGACGGTTTCCGGCGAGATTCGCGAAATTCAGGCCCTCCTCAGCTACATCGAACAGCGAAATCGCGCGGGAGCCGACGAAGGGGATAACCCCTTGAAAATCAGCGTGCACAGCATCGCTGGCGACGATGCGGTCCCCGCCAACATGCCCCGCCCTGTCACCCTGGCAACCCCACAACTCTCTGCAGAAATATTGACTCCCGGTCAGCCCGCGTTGGTTACGGTAGCCGTCATGGACGACCGTGATGAAGTCGACACCCTGGCCATCGAGGTCGTGGGTACCAATCTGAAAACCGACCTCTATGATGATGGCACCCATGGCGATGTGGACCCCGGCGACAATGTGTGGTCGGTTACGCTCACCCCCATGGAAGCGACACCCGCAGGCGAGTATGAATTGATCATCACCGGATACGACCCCAAGGGACGGCCATTGACCACCGCTCAGCAGGATGGCGCGGAAAGCCCCGTTCAGGTGCGCCGGAAAATCACTATCGAGCGCTGACCAAAGGCGCCCGACCAATTCAGAAAAGGTCCCTTATGGATCCACAACGCATATTAGACCTGTTGAAGGATGTTGCTGCCGGGGAGCAATCTCCGGAAGGGGCGCTCCAATCGCTCGAGCACCTCCCCTTTGAAGATCTGGGTTTCGCCAAAATAGACCACCATCGCCCCCTCCGGAAGGGCTACCCCGAAACCATCTTCTGCGAACGAAAAACACCCGATCAAGTCGTCGCTATCGCCCAACATATGAGCGATAAAAAGAGCAATGTGCTTGGTACCCGGTGTACCGCCGCGATGATGGAAGCCATTCGCGCGGAATTCCCGGAAGCACAACTCAATGAGCTGGCGCGCACCTTCACCATCACCCACAACCCGCCGCCACAGGCGCGGGGAACCATCGCCGTCGTATGTGCCGGCACCAGTGATCTCCCCGTCGCCGAAGAAGCGGCTGTGACCTGTGAAGCCCTCGGAAACCCCGTCGAACGCATTACGGATATCGGGGTGGCCGGCATTCATCGCCTCCTCCATCAACAGGACAAGCTGAACCGCGCCAATGTGATCATCTGTTGCGCCGGTATGGAAGGGGCCCTCCCTTCGGTTCTGGGTGGTCTGGTTCAATGCCCCGTAATCGCCGTCCCGACTTCGGTCGGCTATGGGGCCAGCTTCGGAGGTCTTGCGGCCCTCCTGGGCATGCTCAACTCTTGCGCCACGGGTGTCACCGTGGTAAACATCGACAATGGATTCGGCGCCGCTTCGGCCGCGTCAACCATCAACCGTATGGCCGGTATAACCTCATGAAAACCTGTTACTTCGATTGCTACAGCGGCATCAGCGGCGACATGACCGTGGGCGCCCTTATTGATGCGGGCGCCGATCTTGACGCCATCCAGGAGGGACTGAAGTCCCTCAACATGGAGGGTTTCTCGGTAAAGGCGGAGAAGGTGCTGAAGAACGATGTGCATGCCACCCAATTCACGGTAATTGATGAGTATGCCGACCATGGGCATAGCCATGACCACGGGCACAGCCATGACCATGGACACAGCCATGACCATGACCACGATCACAGTCACGACCATGGACACAGTCACGCCCATGGACACAGCCATGACCATGGACACAGCCACGACCACGACCACGATCACAGCCACGACCATGGACACAGCCACGATCATGGGCACAGTCACGACCATAAACACAGTCACGACCATAAACACAGTCACGACCACGGACACAGCCACGACCATGGACATAGCCACGACCACGCGCACAGTCACGATCACGGACACAGCCATGACCACGGGCACCACCATCATCCCCATCGCCATCTTTCCCATATCGAAAAACTCATTACGGAAAGTGGCCTGCCCCAGGCCGTGAAAGATGCGGCTGTCGAGACCTTTCATCGACTCGGCCATGCCGAAGCATCGGTCCATGGCACCACCATCGACAAAGTGCATTTTCACGAAGTGGGTGCGGTAGACTCCATCGTCGATATTGTAGCCGCCCAATTGGGCTTTCACCTCCTCGGTATCAAGCAGTTCGTCTGCTCCCCGCTCCATGTGGGCTCCGGCACCGTGAAATGTGACCACGGCATCATGCCCGTGCCCGCGCCCGCCACGGCCCGCCTCCTCATGGGCAAGCCTACCTACGGCGGCAAGGTCGATGGCGAACTCGTCACCCCTACCGGGGCGGCCCTTATCGACCAACGGGTCACCTCCTTTGGGGCTGCGCCCCTCATGCGCACCGAAGCCATCGGCTATGGCAGTGGCACCAAGAATCTCCCCGACCGGGCCAACGTCCTCCGCATCCTCATCGGCGAATGCGACGACACCGCCCTCACGCGGGAGACCATCCAGGTCATCGAAGCCAATATTGACGACATGTCGGGTGAGCTCCTGGCCCCGCTGATTGCCAGCCTGCTGGATGCCGGTGCAGTCGATGCCTTCCTCACACCCATCATCGGAAAGAAGGGACGACCCGCCTATCAGGTCACGGCCCTGAGCAGCGATGCCCAGGCCCAGGCGGTCCATGAATGCCTTTTTGCCAACTCGTCGACCCTCGGCGTGCGCATGCGCACCGAGCAGCGCCAGGTACTGACCCGCGACTGGAAATCGGTCGCCACCCCGTGGGGCACGGTGCGCATTAAACGGGGATTACAGGGAAGCGAGACCACGGTGGCCTCGCCCGAGTTTGAAGACTGCCAATCCGTAGCCCATGCCGCCGGTGTGCCGGTGCGACAGGTTTACGACGCGGCACTCGCCGCAGGCATACAGGGAAACTTTATCGATGACTGAACGAATCGCCATCTACCCCGGCAGCTTTGACCCCCCCACGCTGGGCCACCTCGACCTCATTGAGCGCGCCGTAAATATCTTCGACCACGTCATCGTCGCCGTGGCCATGAACAACGAAAAAATCGGCCTCTTCACGGTGGATGAGCGAATGGAGATGCTCCAGGAACTGGTCTCCCACGTCCCCCGGGTATCCATCGAACACTTTCGCGGACTCACCGTGCAATTCGCCCAGGAGAAGGGTGCCGTGGCGCTCATTCGGGGACTGCGTGTCGTCTCCGACTTCGAATTCGAGTTGACCATGGCCATCAACAACCACAAACTCGCCCCCGAGATTGATACCGTCAACCTCATGCCCAGCGAACCCTACCTCTTCCTCAGCTCCCGACTCGTGAAAGAAATCGCGGCCTTCGGCGGCAACCTCAGCCACTTCGTCAGTCCCGCCGTCGGCGAGCGCCTGAAAGCGAAGTTCGTCGAAGAGTAGGCGCTTTCTAAAACCCTGAATTTTTAAACCTGTCCGCACCTCGATAGCCCCGCCGGGCTACACCGAGGAGAAATCCGGCACCGAAGAACCATATCCTCCAATCACTACAAACTCCCCCGTTTAGCTAATGTATTCGTAGGCAATCCATTGGCTCTTCCGGGCCGTTTTCGTGTGGGACCTGTAGGACATGTGGGACCCGTGGGACATGGCGTCGCGGGACGCAGTTATGGCAAACGGCATGTGGCTCAACGCGCACAAGCCAACCATCTTTAACCACAGAGAACGCAAAGAACACAAGAGCATTGTTCCTCTGCGCTCTATGCGTTCTTTGTGGTTAATCGCCCCCCTCTTATTCGTGTAAATTCGTGTCCATTCGTGGTTAAAAAACGGTCGCCCCCCCCATTCTGGCTACACGACTCACGGATTCAGCCTGTACCAAGGGTCGAAAACAGGTAAGCTATGTCGGATGCTGTCCATTGGCTCTTCCGGGCCGTTTTCGTGTGGGACCTGTAGGACATGTGGGACATGGCGTCGCGGGACGCTGTTATAGCAAACGG
>JAUIMA010000292.1 GCA_030432675.1 Candidatus Hydrogenedentota bacterium
CCTGGGTCAGGGGCTGGGCGAAGGGCACCACGGGCACGGGGCCCACTTCCGTGATGGTCTCGGGGAAGAGGGGGCGCATGAGATGGTTCTCGCCCTTGGTGATGGTGAAGGCGTTGGTGTAGGGCGGGTGGCAGTGCACCACGGACTGGACGTCGGGCCGCTCGTTGAAGAAGTTGAGGTACATGGGGGTCTCACCCGTGGGGCGATTCTTGCCTTCGAGCTTTTCGCCCTTCAAGTTGATGAAGACCACGTCATCCAGTTGGATGTCGCCCTTGTTCATCTGGGTGGGCGTAATGAGAAGGACGTTGTCTTCCATTTTCCACGCGGCATTACCACCGAATCCGGTGACATATTTGTTAGCGGCCAACTGATGGCACACGCCGACGAAGGTTTTGATTTGGGAGGCGTATTTTTCGAAGTAGCTCATGGGATTTTCCTGGGGTTTAAAGGACCTAAAGGACGTAAATGACATAAGGGACGGATTTTTCGTGGTGTTCTAATCGGCGAAGAAGCACCTGGCTTGCGATGGAATCGCGTGATACCCCCCTCTTAATGCTCCAACACAACTTTCAAGGATTTCACCGCCGGGTCGGCCTGGGTCTTGAAGGCTTCGTTAAACTGCTCCAAGGCGAAGCGGTGGGTAATCAGGGGATCGGGATTAATCTTCCCCGTTTCAATCAAGCGGATGGCCTCTTCATAATCACGGCGCACCGAACTGTTGGCGCCGTGGAGATGAAGTTCCCGATAGTGAATCGCATTAAGGTCGATGGATTCGCAGGGGTCCTGTTTGGACATGCCCGCGAAGATGGACAGGTGCCCGCCCATGGCCAGAAGCTCCATACCCAAGGGAACCAGTTCCTTGGCAGACGCCGGTACGACCACGCCATCCACGCCCAGGCCATCGGTGTTTTTTCTCATCCATTCGATGGGGTCCGTCGTGCTGGTGTTCACCAGATTCTCGAAGGGCAAGCCAAGTTCCTTAATAAGGTCGAGTCGGCCCTGAGAGCGGTTCATGATGGTGACCGTCTCCGCACCCCAGGCCTTGGCGACGAGCCCATTGAGCACACCAATGATGCCGCCACTCAACACGACCACATGCTTCATCTCTTCAAAGGGAAAGAATCGCAGGCCGTTGACGCAGCAACTGATGGGCTCCAAGAGGGTCGCCACTTCGGCGCTCATAGAGTCGGGAATGGGAATGAGACAGCCCTGGTCCACGCCCTCTTTCGGCATGACCATATAGTCGGCAAAGCCACCATTCCAGGCATAGCCGATGGCCTTGAAGCCCTTGAGGCAGCGTATCTGGTGGTGGGCCTTGCAGGGAGCGCATTCGCCGCAACCAATGACGGTCTGGACGGCATAACGCTGGCCCACCTCAACACCCGACACCCCGTCGCCCAGGGCTTCTACAGTACCGGCCAACTCATGGCCGATGATGTTCACGGAAACGGGCTTCTCTCCCCGGAGTACCCGCTGGTCCGTGCCACAAAGGGCACTCGCGTCTACCTTGAGAAGCACTTCGCCCGCCTGGGGCGAGGGCTTTTCTACGTCTTGTATTTCAATCACGCCAGGGGCGGTGATAACAGCTGCTTTCATGTTGGTCTCTTTCTGGGGATTGCCTGTGCGGCTCATCGCTCCCCGGTTTCAAAAGAAAATTCAAAGGGTGCCACCCTTACAGACGTGAGGGACGAGCGGCTTTACGGGTGTCGTGCCAAAGTTCACACCCGTAAGCTCCCCCGCTTCGCTCCTCCGCGTAAGGGTGGCACCCCTCCAGTCATTTTCCAAGACAATCCGTCCGTTCGACGGCTCAATCGAAATCAATCATGGCCTTCATGACCCCGTCCTGATAACCGGCCACCAGGTCAAAGGCATCCTTCGTCTTTTCAAAGGGGAAGTGGTGGGTCACCATGGTCTCGGCGGGCAGGGTGCCGTCTTCAATCTGGTCCAACGTCAGTCCGGTACATTCATTCTGGCGGCGCACGTTTTGGAAGCAAATCTCCTTGCGGCGCATGAGGTCAATCTGGAAGGAAATCCGGTCCACTTCCGGGATGCCAATCATGACCAACTTACCACCGGGCTTCACCATCAACACCGCCTGGTCCACCGCCTCCTGCTGACCGCAACATTCAAAGACATAGTCCAGCAACAGGGGCTCGGCCTCTTCGATGGCCTTCACCGCATCGAGCTTATCCACATTTCCGGTCCAATCCGCCCCCGCCTTACTCGCGAGTTCGAGACGGGCGTCAATCTTGTCGGTCATATAGACCTTGTCGACCCCTGCGGCGAGGGCCGGCATGAGCACGCTCAATCCGATGGGACCACTCCCGAGGATGCCGATGCGCTTGCCCTTGAGTTCCCCTGCCAGCTTGCAGGCATAGACGCCAATCGCGAGGGGTTCACTCAAGACACCGGCTTCCAAGGTGGTCTCGTCTTTTAACGGGAAGCAACTCGTCTCGGGCATGACGATGAATTCGGAGAGACTCCCTTCCGCCTGGCCAGGACAACCCAGAAAACGGAGCTTGCGGCAGGTGTGGGTGCGATCGGCCTTGCACTGGTCGCACTCCCAGCAGGGCATAGCCGGCTCGATGGCGACGCGGTCCCCCACCTTCACACGGGTCACGCCCGGTCCCACTTCCGTGATGACACCGGCACATTCATGGCCCACGGCGAAAGGATAGTCCACCACCTGACTGCCGATGCGGCCCGTCGTGTAGTAGTGCACGTCCGAACCACAGACGCCGACGCTGCCCATCTTAATCTTCACATCGGTGGGGGCTTCGATAGCGGGATCGGGCACTTCGCGCATTTCCATCGCACGAATACCCGTCAGAACCATTGCTCGCATGGGAACACTCCTGTTGGGCGGCCCCAGGGACGGCCGCCTTGCTTATTTGCTCAGATTCGCTTATTATAAGTCATTACCAATCACTTTTCAATCATATTCAGGCGCCGACTTCGTCCCGATGGGATTCTAACGCCTTTGTTATTAGTTTGTTAGGAAACACGCTTCAAAATGATTCCTTTGGAACGGCACGAGCGCATCCTGGAGCATCTCAACGCCCATCGCTTCCTCAATGTAGAGCAGGCCATTGCCCTGTTGGGTGCCAGTGCGGCCACGATTCGACGGGATTTCAACGAGCTCGCCGAGCAGGGCCTGGCCCTCCGCACCCGGGGCGGATTGCGTCGTCTCGAGCAGGTGGAAGACGGGGCGCTGCCCTATGCCTTCCGGGCAGGACGGCACGCCGAAGAGAAAGCCGTCATCGCGCGGGAAGCCATGACCCTCCTCCAACCGGGTGCCGTGGTCTTTGTGGATGGCGGCACCACGACCCACCATCTCGCCCACTACATCCCCGATTTCCCCCTGACCCTTATCACCAACAGCCTGCGCCTCGCGGCCACCCTGGGCGAGCGACACGCCCAGTCCAGCGATCTGCGGGTGGTCTTGTCCGGCGGCACCCTCCACCCGGAAGCGGGATTGCTGGTGGGCCCCCAGTGTACCCAGACCCTCGCCGAATACCGGGCCGACTGGGCCTTTATCTCGCCCGGGGGAATTGACGCCGAAGGCATCTACAATACCAATGAAGATGCAGCGGCCAGTGAGCGGGTCATGATGGCCCAGGCAGCAAAGGTGGCCGTATTGGCCGATCCCGGCAAGCTCAACCGGGCCTCCATGTGCCGGGTGTCGGGCCTGGATGCCTTCCACGTATTGCTCACGGCCCAGCCCCTGCCCGCCGGGCCGCTCCGGGATGGCCTGAACGGGGCGGACGTCGCGATTGCGACACCGACGCTGGTTAGCTGAGGTAACGTCCCCCAAAAAAAGACCTCCCTTCTGTGCCACGCGATACCGAGTCCTACGAGGTTTCGTGTGCATGGAGCAAGGAAGTCCTGGGCTTATAAAGAAGTGTCAGATCGGGCGTCCAGTGCCCGGCGGAACGAAGACGCTCGCATTCCGACACGGGCAATAGCGGCGCGTTCGCCGTTGCTCCACGCACACGAAATTTCGCTCCACTCAATATCGCGTGGCACGGCAGTGTGTGGTGTTGTATTTTCAGTTGACTGAAAACGGCGTTATATCAACCGTAGATACAGGGTGACGATGCATACGAGATGGCATGTGGCTACTTGCGCCCCGACGCCACCTCCCTCTACAATGCCCTTTCCATCAGGCAATCCCCAATACAAGGAAGCAATCCGCCATGTCTACTTCTCCCCTTTCTTCCCGTCGCGGCTTTTTCAAGACCGCCGGTCTCGGGCTCGGTGCCGCCGTCGGCACCGCCACCACCTCCGCCTTTGCTGCCGCTCCCCTGCCCCGCAACGGCCAGTCTCACATGAAATTGAGCGTGGCCGCCTACTCGTTCAACAAGATGCTGGCCAAGCGCGGCACGCCGGAAGAAATCGCCAAGGCCGGGATGAGCCTCAACGACGTGGTCGATTTTGCGGCGAAGCAGAATCTGGACGGCGTCGAGCTGACTAGCTACTACTTCCCCAAAGAAGTGACCAACGAGTACCTCATGGGCCTCAAGCAGCAGTGCTTCCGTCTTGGACTCGACGTTTCCGGCACGGCCATCGGCAATGACTTCTGCCACGGCCCCGGCGCGGAACGGGACGAGCAGCTCGCCCTGACCCGTGAGTGGATTGACTACGCGGCCACCGTGGGTGCGCCGGTCATCCGCATTTTTGCAGGCCAGGTAAAATCGGGCAGCGACGAATCGCAGGCCCTGAAGAACTGCATCGACGGCATCAACGAATCCCTCGACTATGCCGCAACGAAGGGCGTTTTCCTGGCCCTCGAAAACCACGGTGGCATCACGGCCACGCCCAAGCAGATGATGCGTATCATCGAAGGGGTCAATGATTCCCCCTGGTTTGGCGTAAACCTCGACGGCGGCAATTTCAACACCGACGACCCCTACCGCGACCTGGCCGTCATTGCACCCTATGCCATTAACGCGCAGATTAAGGTTGCGATCAAGAAGAACGGCGTGAAGGAAGAGGCCGATTTCGCCCGCATCATCGGCATCCTGAAAGACGCCAACTACCGGGGCTACATCGTGCTCGAATATGAAGAGGCCGATCCCATGGGAGAAATCCCCAAACACCTCGACGCCCTGCGCGAACTGCTGGTGCGCTAGTAATTCGGAGTGCTCCAATCGGGCCGCTACGTTTAACGCGATAGCCTCCCGTGCGTTCAGATGCTACTCCCCTCCTTGGAGGGGGATTTCCAAAAAGTGCCGGATGCTAGTTTTTCCATCGAGTATCGAGGACAAAAACCTTGACCTCGGTCGAGATCGTCCATTCTGAGCGATTCTCGAAGGTCAAATTTTTAAAGTAAATACCAGTGGAAAGTGACTGGCACTTTTTGGAAATCCCCGGAGGGGCTGGAGGTGGGTCAAGTCATCACGTGAATTCTGACCCACCCCTAACCCCTCCAAGGAGGGAACATACGGCGCGTCAACAGACCGCCGTTGGCAATGCAGATTGCCGATTGTTCAGTCAGAACGCTCGTCGTCGTTTTCTTTGGTCGCCTCACGCTCAATGCGCTTGGGGCGGCCTTTTTTGTCGACCGCCACAAAGGTCCCCGTGGTCTGGAAGACTACTGTCTCGCCGACCCGCCCTTCCACATCAAAGGTGATGCTGGTGCGCCCCACATGGGGATTACCCGCAAAAAAGTCGACCCGGTCCCGTTCGCGAACCGGATGGCGAAAAAGAATTTCCGTAAATTTCAGGGTGACCATACGCGGCGCGCCGGTATAGACGTGGGCATAGATCCCGGCCGCCTCATCCATCCAGGCCATCATGGTACCGCCAAAGAGATTGCCGCCAACGCCGAGGTCGCGGGTCATACAAATATGGGAAGTTACGCGTTCCAAGAGGGGTACTCCAAGGTAATGCTTGCGGATTTTGACGGAGTTCTCAAGCGAACCCGCCTCGCGCCCCGCGGTGCCCCTGCTGCCATGTATCCCTTACGGCTGGCCCACCACCAACGCCTCAACCGATTGCAGGATGACCGGATCGAGGCGTATCCCCAGCGACTGGCACCGTGACGCCGCCGCCTGGGCCGCCGCACCATCACCCGCCGCCACATAGGCCGAGACCAACCCCTGATTCACCGACGCGTTTTCGGGTGCCAGGGTGCGGGCACGTTCCCACGTGGCAATGGCCTGGTCTGCTTGCTTCAAGCTGAAATAACAATAGCCCATGCGGTAGGTATTGGCCGCCACGTCCCGGTCGGCTTCGATAAGCCGCTGATAGACGGGGATGGCCTCTGTATATTCTTCCAGCCCATAGAGCAGCGCCACATAGGCATCGGCGTAGTCCAGGTTGTTGGGCTCAAGGGCATAGAGCTTTTCATAGCACCACCGCATGCGCTCCCAATCTTCCATCAACTCCGAAACGATGGCCAGGTTGCTCAGGGTCTGTTTGTCGGCGGGGTTTATATCAATGGCACGGGCATAGGCACCGGTGGCCGCTTTCAGGTTCCCCATCTTCCGCAGGGTCAGTCCCAGGTTGGCATAGGCATCGGCATAATCGGGCTTGAGTTGGACCGCCTTCTGATAGGCCACATAGGCGTCGTGATTGCGCCCCATATCCAGCAGGGCATTTCCCAGGCGATAGTAGAGCTCGGGATTTTCCGGGGACTTGGCGACCTCGCCCTGGTAGTGACGCACCCGCTCCGCGACTCCCTGCTCTTCGGGATTATAGACCTCTTCCTCGTCGGGAGTCGTCTGGCAGGCACTCAGAATCAGCAGACACAGGCCCAGCACCAGTGGATAGCGTATTGAATAAACAGTCCCCATGGGGCCCCTTTCTGTGTGGCGTTGTGCGTATCAGCTAGACATGGAAACGCACCGGATTATATCATAGGGGGAACTTCCCGCCGGTATTTTGGATTAGGTTTTCACAACCAGGCCCCAACACCACCGGCAGCCCCGGCACCGTAAGACTCCCGTGTCACACCAAAGCAGGACTATCCATGAGCAATCCCCATGTCGCCGTCTTTATGGGCGGACGCAGTGAAGAACACGACGTATCCCTCCGCTCCGGAGCGGGAGTCGTCAAGGCCCTTCAGGCCGAATCCTACACGGTCAGTTCGGTGGTCATCGGCCGCGACGGGCAGTGGAAAATCAACGACGACGCCCCCGCTGCGCCGTCTTCCGCCATCGCCGCCCTCGACGGCATGGATATCGCCTGCGCCTTCATCGCCCTCCACGGGCCCTACGGCGAAGATGGTCGTATTCAGGGGCTCTTCGATATGATCGACATGCCCTACACGGGCTCCAACTGTTCCGCGAGCGCCCTCGCCATGGACAAGGTCCGGTGTAAGGCCGTGGTCTCTGCTCAGGGCATCCGCGTGGCGGGCCACCTGGGCCTCGACCGCCCCACGTGGGCCATTGACTCGGGCCAGGTGATGGAAGTGGTGGAAAAGGACATTGGCTTCCCCTGTGTCATCAAGGCCGTCTCCCAGGGCTCCAGCAAAGGCATCGCCATCTGCCAGAGCATCCTCACCTTTCGCCAGGACATGGAGCGTATCCTCGATGTGGAAGACTACGTGATGGTGGAAGCCTTTGTGAAGGGCACGGAAGTCACCTGTTCCGTATTGGATGCCGATGCGAGCGGGCGCATGCGCCCCCTTCCGGTCACGGAAATCTGTCCCAAGACATCGTCTTTCTTCGACTACGAGGCCAAATATACCCCGGGGGCCACCGACGAGATTACGCCGGCACGCATCGCCCCCGACATGACTGAGCTGGTCATGGACATGGCCGTCCATGTGCATGAGGTGGTGGGG
>JAUIMA010000293.1 GCA_030432675.1 Candidatus Hydrogenedentota bacterium
TGATAGCCGGGCTGGGAGTTTGGCGGTGGCGGGTCAGCGGCGAGGGCTCCCGTTACGATCAAGAACAGACACACCAATAAAGTCAATAGACGCATGTTTCTTTTTCCCACGTTGTTGAAGAGTACCCCGCGTTATCGGAGTCTCGAAAGACGATGGCCACTTGGATGGTGTAGCCTTGGCGATTCTACCACGCGTGACGCGCTACCGCGCAAACGGCCTGGCCTGGTGCGTTTCACGCCGGAGTGAAGCGGAACGGGTCGCTCCATGGGACGTATGGGACGAATGGGACCTATGGGGCGCCGTTTCTCAAAACCGGCGACTACCATCAGACCCATTGGCACCATCGAGAAAAGCCCCGGCACCTCAAGAGGCACCGGGGCTCAAAGCTAAATTCTCAATTCACTATTCTTAATTGGCGCTCTGCATCTTGATGAGATTCAGCGCGCTACCGGCTTTCCACCACTCAATCTGACCTTCATTGAATGTGTGGTTCACGAGGAACTCTTCCGTGGAGCCGTCGGCATGGGTCAGGCGGATGGTCAGCGGGGTGTTGGGTGCGAAGCTGTCGAGGCCCAGAATATCGATGGTATCATCTTCCTGGATCTTGTCGTAGTCCGCAGCGTCGGCGAAGGTCAGCGCGAGCATACCCTGCTTCTTCAGGTTGGTCTCGTGGATACGGGCGAAGCTTTTCACCAGCACGGCGCGGACCCCGAGGAAGCGGGGTTCCATCGCAGCATGTTCGCGGCTGGAGCCTTCACCGTAGTTTTCGTCACCCACCACAATCGTCTGGATGCCCTGCGTCTTGTACGCACGCTGCACCGCCGGCACTTCGCCGTATTCACCCGTGAGCTGGCTCTTTACCGAGTTGGCTTCGTCGTTGAAGGCGTTGATGGCACCGATGAGGCAGTTGTCGGAGATGTTGTCCAGGTGGCCCCGGAAACGCAACCACGGCCCCGCCATGGAGATGTGGTCCGTCGTGCATTTGCCTTTGGCCTTAATCAGGAGCTTCATGCCCGTGATGTCGCCGCTGTTGGGCGCGAAGGGCTCCAGCAACTGAAGGCGTTTGGAATCCGGGTCTACCACGACCTGCACACCGCTCCCATCTTCGGCGGGGGCCTGGTAGCCGGGGTCGTCGCAGCCGAATCCCTTGGGGGGCAGCTCGACGGCCGTCGGCGGATCGAGCTTCACCTGCTCACCCGCTTCGTTGGTCAAGGTGTCGGTGAGGGGGTTGAAGGTCAGATCACCCGCCAGCGCCAGGGCCGTCACCAGGGCAGGCGAGGTCACGAAGGCGTGGGTCTTGGGGTTGCCATCGGCGCGCTTGGCGAAGTTCCGGTTGAAGGAGTGGACGATGGTGTTGGCCGTCTGCTCTTCACCGTGGCGATAACGTGCCCACTGACCGATGCAGGGACCACAGGCATTGGCCAGCACCTGGCCACCAATGGTTTCAAAGTCCGCGAGGACGCCATCGCGCTCCACCGTCGCCCGCACCAGCTCGGAGCCGGGGGTGATGGTGAATTCGGCTTTGGCCTTAAGATTCTTTTCCTTGGCCTGGCGCGCCACGGAGGCGGCGGAGTTCATGTCTTCATAGCTGGAGTTGGTGCAGGAACCGATGAGGCCCACTTCCACTTCTTTCGGCCAGCCGTTTTCCGCGCAGACTTCTTTCATCTTGGAAACCGGCGTAGCGCGGTCGGGCGTGAAGGGTCCGTTGAGGTGGGGCTCGAGCTCGCTCAGATCGATTTCGATGAGCTGGTCGTAGTACTTCTCGGGATTCTCATAGACTTCCGGGTCGGGACGGAGGTGTTCGGCCTGGGCCTTGGCGAGGGCGGCCACATCCGCACGGTCGGTGGCTTCGAGGTAGCGCACCATGGAGTCGTCGAAAGCGAAGGTCGACGTGGTCGCGCCGATTTCTGCACCCATGTTGCAGATGGTGCCTTTACCCGTACAGGACATGCTCTCGGAACCTTCGCCGAAGTATTCGACGATGGCGCCCGTGCCGCCCTTAACGGTCAGGATACCGGCCACCTTCAGGATCACGTCCTTCGGGGTGGTCCAGCCACTCATCTTGCCGGTGAGCTTCACACCGATGAGTTTGGGGAATTTCAGTTCCCAGGGCATACCGGCCATGACGTCTACGGCGTCCGCGCCACCCACACCGATGGCGACCATGCCGAGTCCACCCGCGTTCACGGTGTGGGAATCGGTACCGATCATCATGCCGCCGGGGAAAGCGTAGTTTTCAAGGACCACCTGGTGGATGATGCCCGCGCCGGGCTTCCAGAAGCCGATGCCGTATTTATTGGAAACGGAGGCCAGGAAATCGAAGACCTCTTTGTTGTTGGTGATGGACTCGGCCAAATCGGCTACCGCGCCGGACTTGGCCTGAATCAGGTGATCGCAGTGGGCCGTGGAAGGTACGGCCACCTTGGCCTTACCGGCCTGCATGAACTGGAGCAGGGCCATCTGGGCCGTTGCATCCTGCATGGCGACCCGGTCCGGAGCGAAATCGACATAATCCGCACCACGGGTGAAGGCCTTCGTCGGCGTACCATCCCAGAGGTGGGCGTAGAGGGTCTTTTCCGCCAGCGTAAGCGGACGCCCCACGATTTTACGCGCCGATTCAATGCGCTCTGCGGCGCGGGCGTATACCTTCTCGATCATATCGATATCGAAAGCCATGATAAGTACCTTCCAGTTCACTAAAGACGTTGCGTGCAGCGCGCGTACCATTCAGCCCAATTCCCTCTGGACAGTAGCGCTTCGACCGGCCAGCCAGGGCCGATGTGCACGGGGGGACAGGTAACACCGAGGGTGTCACAAGAAGGGGTATTATACGGCGCAGAGGCCAAAGCGCGCAAGATGCGGAAGGCGGTGCTATCGCTGCAAAGGTATGCAAAAGTTAAGTATGGAGATCGTGGGGGCGGGCGGATAGGGTCGATTCCACGGCGATTACCCTCTCTCTTTACGGATTCGGGGGCCTCTGCTATACTGCCTTTGACGAACTTGAGGGTAATGACCGTGAAAACACACACCTATAGAATTCACTTGGAACCCGAACCCGAAGGTGGCTTTACGGTAACCGTTCCTGCCTTGCCGGGCTGCGTTACCTGGGGTGAAAACTATGACCATGCACTGGCTATGGCCCAGGAGGCCATAGAGGGTTATCTCGAAGTACTGGTCGACGATGGAAAAGCAATCCCCGAGGAGTCCCTATCTACACCGATGGACACGCTTGTTCAGGTGACTCCGCCTGCGGCAGTATGACCCGCTTCCCCACCCTCACCCCCGCGAAGTCATCGCCGCATTGAAACGCGCTGGCTTCGAAGAGCGTCGCCAACGTGGGAGCCATGTCTTCCTGTCCCATCCCGACCGCCCCTTTGTGACGACGGTCCCCATGCATGCAAGAGATCTGCCCCTAGGCACACTGAAAGCAATCATTCGGCAGGCAGGTCTAACCGAAGAAGCGTTTCTCGCCTTGTTATAGACTCATCCGGCTGAAACAGATCCAAGCAGCGCAGCACCCAAACATGGTGTCCAAGCGTCCAGGGTGGACCCTATGGACAACCGTTGTGTACCCTGTCCACCAAGTCCACATCGTCCACCCTGTCCACAGCCCCAAGGATTTAGCTTCGTGAAATCTACTCTCGTCTTATTGACTGCCCTTGCCACCTGCGGCCTCTTCCCCGCCGCGCAGGCCCAGGACCCCGCACCCAACCCCCTCATGGAAGCTCCGCCGGTCGAAAGCTCCTGGACCGATCTCACCGACGGCCTGACGTCCAAGGATGACTGGGAGGCGCGACGTCCCGAAATCAAGGCTGCTTTCCTGGAATTGCTCCGCGACCAACACAAGCCCGAGCGACCGCCCCTCGATCTCCAAGTCCACGAAACGGTGGAGGTCGAAGGCATCTACACCCGCAAGCTGGTCAGCTATGCTGTGGAAGCCGACGAACGGGCCCATGCCTATATCGGCATCCCCCTGAAGCGGGACGGTAAACTCCCTGCCGTGGTCGCCCTTCCGGGCACCTACAAACAGGGCGCACGCCGGGCAGCAGGCCTGGAAGACGACCCCGACAAGGCCTATCTGGACCACCTCTGCCGTCGGGGCTACGTGGCCATCGCGCCGGAGCACTTCGTATCGGGCCACCGCATCCCCGCGAAGGGTCCCTACGACACGACGGCCTTTTATGAGAAGCACCCGGAGTGGACGGCGGTGGGCAAATTCACTTACGAGCACAGCATCGCCATTGACGTGTTGGAAACGCTGGAAGAAGTCGACACGGAACACATCGGTGCCCTGGGCCATTCCCTTGGTGGTCACGGCACGATTTTCCTCGCGGCCTACGATGAGCGTATCAAGGCGGCGGCCTCCAATTGTGCGGCGCCGTCTTTCCGACACAACCCCAAGGTGACGGCGTGGGCGCGGAACCACTGGTATGTCTACTTCAAGCACCTTCGGCCCGGCCTGTTGAATAACGAATTGCCCCCCATCGACTTTCACCACATGGTTGCTTTGGCGGCACCCCGCGCCATGCTGCAGGTCGATGCCCTCAACGATGGCGTGCTCGCCACCCAGCGCCAGCGCGTCCTCATGATGCTCGCCACCGCCGACCTCTACGAACTCATCGGCGTACCGGAAAACTACGCCTTCTTCATCCACGGCCGCAAACACAGCGTGCACCACGAATCCCGGGAACTTATCTACGGCTGGATGGATTCCCACCTGAAGCCCGCCGAAGCGACAGCAACCAGGCTCGTGGCGGAATAGAAGGGGACTGCCTTCGCACCAGACCCCACAGGGACGTTCTGCCGCACGGGTATGACCGGTGCCAGACGTGCGCCACGTGGCCTGACCCGCCAATGAAGAATAGCATGTCGCACCACAGCGCGGCAGCATGTCCCGGTGGGTCAGCCACGCAGGCCCGGGTTTCTCCAGGCAGCTGGCGTGGCACGACCTCACGCCCCACCTTCCGGTAGGAAAAGACTACGCTTCGGTAAGATTTCTGAGGGACTCTACTCCCAGAAATCCGGCTCCTTGATTAGCCCGGCCGCTTCGTTGGCCACGTCGACAAAATGACGGCCCGTCGTATCCAGGACCTCACAATGGGCCAGATTCCGAATCCGGTTTCGCAACCCGCTCAAGTAGTCCAGGTTCTCTTCCGTAGGTGCGAATCGGGAAGGGGTACGTTTCATCATCCGCTCTACCAGGACCGACAGCGGGGCGTCCAAGGCGATGACCCGCAGGTGAATATTCCCCGTTCTCAGTCGCTTTTCCAAAAGGTCCAGGCGATGTTGATGGGCCACAATCCAGCTGCAAAAACAGTACTGCGCCCCCCATTGTCGGTAGCCTTCCGCGCAATGGACGATATTGCGCTCGATTAGGTCCAGCCGTTTTCGATTGACACCTCCGGGAAAGGTACGGGCCAGATCGTCTCCATCCAAGGTCACATTCTGGTAGGGGCACTGTCGGGCCAATGCACTGGCCACCGTCGACTTGCCAGCACCTGGAGGGCCAATCAATAACACCATTCTCAGGGTCGCCTTAGGCGCTTTCAACCACGGCACGTCCACCGTCTTCCTTTGTACATTGCATTGCATGGCGTGTTTCTTGCTCCGTAAGACCCATCCCACCCGGCCGCGCCATGGGCCGTACGTGATCTGTGGGTCAACAACTACGACGACAGAGCAATGACTGTGCCAGACACCCTGCAGACACCGATGAAACGCATCACCATCGGGATGACTATCCTCGCCGTCACGTTTTGTGTCGCTACCGTGGTCTATATGCTGCAAGGGGACACCCTGATTGATGCGGCCTATATGGTCGTCATTACCCTGTTCAGTGTGGGCTATGGCGAGATTGGTCCGGTGGATACTCCCCTCGGGCGGGTGTTCACCATGATGGTTATCGTGGTGGGCTGCAGCTCCGTGCTCTATGTCTCAGGAGGATTTATTCAGATGGTGATGGAAGGGGAAATCGATAGAAAACTGGGGGACCGGAAACGGGCCAAAGAAATCGGGCAACTCACCGGGCACGCCATTATCTGTGGCTTCGGCCGTATTGGACAAATCATCGCCCGGGAGCTCAAGCTGGGTGAGCACCCCTTTGTCATTTTGGAACAGGACGAAGATCGGGTGGAGGCGGCGCGCCTTCGCGATTACATGGTCATTGAGGGCGACGCCACCGACGAGCGCTATCTCTCGGAAGCCCGGGTGGAACATGCGGCAACCCTGGCGACGGTCTTGCCCAACGACGCAGTGAATGTATTCATCACCCTGAGCGCCCGAAACATGAACCCCAAACTCCAGATCATGGCCCGGGGTGAGGCGCCCTCCACGGAAAAAAAGTTGCGCCAGGCCGGGGCCGACCAAGTGGTCTTACCGGCAGCCATTGGGGGATTGCGCATCGCCAGCATGATCGCCCAACCCACCACAGCCCACCTGCTCGACAACCTGGAGACCAAGAGCGGGCTGAACGATGACCTCACCCAACTGGGCGTACAGCTCATCGAAATCCACGTCTCCCCCTACTCCAAATATGTGAACAACAACGTGGGCTTCGTGGAGCACGAACGGGACCACCCCCACCTCGTCGTCGCCATCCGCCACCCCGACGGCACCTTCACCCGCCACCCCGAACCGTCGAAGACGGTGAAGGTGGACGACACCTTGGTTTTGATTGAGCATGTGCCGACGTAAGAGGCGTATTCGAAAACCGTGGTGGAATCTATTCCTTATAATGAATCGCGCCAGACGTGCCGCGCGATCCCGAGGCACGAGGGTTCGTGCGCTTAGGGAGCTGCATTCCCCTTACAGAAACTCTTCGAGCGTTCAGCGCGACAATCTACGCACGGACTAGTTGATACTCGCCTTTTTTTGCTCCCGCGGCACGATTAGCGCTGTCAATCGAAGAAGAAACTCCGACCCAAATATTCCCCCATGATAGTGAACGCCAAGGGACACTACTACGGAGCATACCCCCGCCGAAACAACAGCATCAGCAGAGCTATACCCACTACAGCGGCGGGAAATATGACACTCCCACCTCCAGACCCCAAGAGCCCTACCAATAGAGGAGCCAATACCGAAAATCCCAACAGCACCAACATGAACACCGCCAGGCCATAGATGAGACTAATTTTTCGCTCCAACCGCTCCAACTGCCCCTCTATACGGGACAAAAGTTTCCGTGTGTCGTCCTGGTTTTCCGCCATCGTGTTATCGGCCTCCCTGTTTCAATATAAACGCCAAGAAATCTTCGTCCTTAAAAAACTCATCACACACCTCATGGCCCTTGCCGGGTATGACCTTCATCGTCGCCTCGCTACCCGCTGCCTGGTAGCGCTTCACCAGTTCGCCCGCGTTGTCTTCAATGGGCACAACCGTATCGGAATCACCGTGGATATGAAAAACCGGCACCTTGGCCGCCACCAGGGGCGCTACGCGGTCGATGGGGTTGTGCTTCGCCACATCTACCGCGAGCTGCTCGGTGGTCAGTTCATAGGCGGGCGCGGCTTTCTCCAGGCCCGGGTAACTATCGAGATTACACACCGTATAAATCCCTGCCACACACGCCACCGAATCGGGATGTTTCGCGGCCCAGTTGTAGAGCATGAGTCCGCCCCGGCTCTGGGGCAGGAGGGCCGCCTTGGGAGAAAGTTTATAGGTCTTCACGATGTGCTTGTAAAATGCCTGGTATTGGGCTGTTCCCCTGGGGCTGCCGTAGGACTCCCCCACTTCCACGCCCACGATGAAGAAGCCCGCTTCGAGCAAGGGCTCGAAGTAGAA
>JAUIMA010000294.1 GCA_030432675.1 Candidatus Hydrogenedentota bacterium
CGGTCAGGGCTTCCGTCGCTTCGATGATGGGGAAGATGCCGTCGGTGTCGAAGACGGTTTCCTTTTTTTGCAACAAGGCGGCGAGGCGCTCAAGACCCATGCCCGTATCGATGCCCCGATTTTTCAGGGGCGGACGGCTGCCATCGGGCTGCTGGTCAAACTGGGGAAACACAAGGTTCCAGAATTCGAGAAAACGCTCGTGGGGGTCGTTTTCCGGGTCGGCATTCGGGTCGATGTGTTCGCCCTTGTCGAAGAGCAATTCGGAACAGGGACCACAAGCCCCCGTGTCCCCGGCCGGGCCCCAGAAATTGTCCGCGTCGCCGAGACGATAGAGTCGTTTCTCGGGAATGCCAATCTCTTTGTGCCAGATATCATAGGCTTCATCGTCATCTTTATAGACCGTGGCGACGATGGATTCGGGGTCCAATTTCAGTACTTCCGTGGAGAATTCCCAGGCCCATTGGATGGCTTCCCGCTTGAAGTAGTCGCCAAAGGAGAAATTGCCGAGCATCTCAAAAAAGGTGAGGTGGCGCGAGGTCTTGCCCACTTCGTCCAGGTCATTGGCCTTGCCTCCGGCCCGCAGACACTTCTGCGAGGTGGTGGCGGTGCGATAGGGCACGGGCACTTCCCCGGTGTAGTAGGGCTTGAACTGAACCATGCCTGCGCTCGTGAAGAGGAGGGTGGGATCATTGCTGGGAACCACAGTGTCGCTACGCTCGACCACGTGGCCGCGCTCTTTAAAAAACTCGAGGTATTTCGCGCGGATTTCGTCGCTTTTCACGGTATTTCTCCATTTTTAGCAGGGGCTGGGGAAGCCTCTACTCTAGCAAATGGAGGGGTCAGCGTGCATCTTTTCGATGGTCCTGGTCTGCAGGACGGCCTTCCCCGATGGGGTCCGCGATGGACCGAGGGAGCCACGGTAAGGGTATGGGTGCACCAGCGCGTTGTGCGCTGGCCTGCCCCGGAGCGGTGAGGGGCGGGGTCCCCACGTTGTTTCCATCAATGACCGCGTATTGGAGGGGCAGGAAGGCCAGCAGTACAGGGCCAATGTCCCGGGCATAGATGGTGGAGGCAATGCGGAGGGTCTCTTCTTCCGTCTCCACGATGACCCGGGGTGAAATGCAGTCTTGCTGGGGGCCAATACCAAAGCTACGCAGGGTGTAGGGGATGGGCGCATTGGGTAGGAGGTTTACCAGGGGTCCGGCCACATCTTCAAAGGGGGCATTGGCTGCGTCATCCAAGACACCCGAGGCAATGGCCGCCGTATCCGCTCCGGCCTGGGTCCAGATTTCAAGCTCCCAGGCGAGGGGGTCTTCGTGTACCACGCGGTATACCCCAAAGAATTCGGCAAAATCGGCGAGCACCGTCTCCGCCGCATCGAGATGGCGGTCAATGGTACCCGTGTCTTTGGCCGCTTCCACAAGCACTTCGTAGTCTTCGGCGAGGGTATTCAGCGACGGAACAATAGACTCTGCGGCCGTAAGGTATTGGTCCAGGGTATTGACCCAGATCGTGGCCCGCAGCACGCCGGCGGTGTCGCCATTATCGGTCTGGTAGTTCATATTGAAGACCATGGCGTCGGTGACGAACTGCTGCCAACCCGCCAGGTTAATGGGGAAGAAGGGAGACGCCTCGTATACAAGGCGTGTGTCGTCCATGGTCGTGAGGATGCGGAGTGTCGCTGCCATCCATTCCTGAACGTATGCGTTTTCGGTCTCGTAGGTTTCCACAAAGGTACGGAGCCTTTGAATCAACGTTTCGGGGCCGGTAACGCCCGCCAGGAAGTTGTCCGGGAGTAAAATCAGCAGATAACTCTGAAAATGAGCCAAAGCCTGGAGGTCTGCGTCCTCGTATTGATCCGTGGCGTCGGTTAATGCGACCAGTTCACCGGCGAATTGACTGATCAGCCGTATCATCTGCGTTACTTTCGGGTTATCATTGGAATAGTCCACGAAGGCGGCAGACCAATTCCGCCAATATTCCAAGTCCGCCCCTGGAGGCAGATTCCCGCCATAGAGCGCATTGTGTTGGTTCGCCTGAATTTCCAGGTGGGTTTGGTAGAAGGTGTGAAAGCCCTCCAGGCTGGCGGCTAAATCGGCGAGGAGTCGTACCGACGCATTCGCAAAGGGGGTGCTGTGGTCGTATTCGTCGAAAGTGGCACCAAAGGAATTGGCCAGGGCGAAGAGCGCTACCGGGCTGACAAAGTACCCCTCGTAGAGATGGTCGAGGAGCGCTTCACGATTGAGCATACTGGTGTTCTGGGCTGCCTGGAGCACTTCGTTGAGTTCCAGCGAGGCCGCTTCGATAAGGCCCGACTCGTGGGCATAGGTCAAGGTGCCGGGTAACTCCAGCAACCGCGCGAGGGAGAGCATGGTGTCCGTCTCTGGCAGAAGGGCCAGGTTGTCGCGGTCGGTTTCCACGTACCACATGCCTTCCACGAAGACCCAATAGGTGCTCAGCTTCATTTCACCTCCCCCCATGGTGGGGAGGGCGACGCCCTTGACGGTCCGGGCGGCCAGCGTGATGTCCTCGATGACCACGTCGACCTGCCATACTTCGAAGTCGTTCTCGGTGAATTGGTCGGCCACGGTCAGCGTGAGGCCCGAGGTGCTGAAGGATTCCTGCTTGAAGGCCTTAGGCAGGGCCTTCGTAATAGCCGTTGGCAGGCCGTTGAAGCCATAGGTCCAGCTATTGTCCACAGCCATGGGGAAATAGGCGGTATTTACCGGGGTGAAAGCCGAAACGGCGTTGACCGGGATGGTGATGAACTGGTCGCCAGATCGGATGCGGACGATTCCCACACCCACAACCGAGGGATCGAGGAGGCTGCGGTCGACAGTCACGTTGATTTGACCGGCTCCTACCCCGCCCGTGGCGTCAATCTGAAGCCAGGGTTGGTTGGTGCTGGCGGTCCATTCCACGTCGGTGCCTTCTGCGCCAATCTCAATCCGCTGGGCGGCGTCAGTGGCGGTGAACTCCAGGGGGGCCGTTTCTACCACGAGGGTACCCGTTTCCAGGGTCGTAGGCGGTACGGTCGGGCAACCGGCAATGAGCACGGCCAACGTGGTAGAAAACAGGATGCGAAAGGTGTGCGGTGTGCGGCCTGTCATGTCATCATTCTCCTGCGAAAATTTTGGACAGTGCCCCAGAATGCGGCCTGTCAACCGATGGAATGGACCGATTGCACCCCGAGTGCCGCGCCCCATTCTCTACACCATACCCCAATCTCGGGGGAGTATTACAGTATGGGTTGCTGCATCGTGGACCATTCCATGGTAGACTTATTTTCAGTGGGTGAAGGGGTTACCGAAATTGACGCCATGGGCGCAGGGTGGGCTGTTTTGACACCTTGGCGTTTATGACGTAGGCTGACCCAGGGTGGAAGGCCAAATGCAGTAGGTCGTTTCGGGGGGAGACGGCAGGGTACTCCGTGGTAAACTGTCCTCTCGAAGCACGGTGACCTTCCCGGAGGCATCGGTTGACGGTATCGTTACAACAGATAAGGTCTGTTCACTCGTGAAAAAATGGCTACGAAATCTTCAGTCCACCTTTTTTATGGCATTGCTGGCAGCGACCGGTATTTCGGGACTCGCCCACGGTGCTACCAAGCAAGCGAATCCACCGGTTATCACCGAGGGCGATGTGGTTGCGGTCACCATGAGCGAAGACGGCACACCGACGGCCTTTGCGCTCACGCTGAACGCCACCGACGCGGATATGGATGAACTCCTGTGGATGGTAGCCAGTGGCGCAGCCAATGGCACGGCGACGGTGACCGGGGCCAACACATCGGCGACCGTCGACTACGTACCGAATACTGATTTCAACGGCACCGATAGTTTTGGCATTCAGGTGGCCGATGGCAACGGCAACACAGACCTGATTCTGGTGGAAGTCACCATCAGCCCTGAGCCCGACGCGCCTGTGCTGACACCCATTGGTAACCGCACGGTGGCCGAAGGGGCGACCCTGCTGGTTCCCGTGGTGGCGACCGATGCCGACGACGAGACGCCGGTGATCACCGTGGAGAATCTTCCCGAGGGCGCAACCTTTGACGCCAGCGTCGGGGTGATCAATTGGATTCCAAGCTTTGACGAAGCCGGTGTCTATGAAGATATCGTGGTGACCGTGGTGGATGAAGCCGACGAAACGGTTATGGTCACTGAGACCTTCGATATCACCGTCACCGATACAAACCGGGCTCCCGTGCTCGATGCCATTGGCAATGTGGAGGTGCGCGAAGAGCGTACCCTGACCCTGCGCTTTACCGGAAGTGACCCGGACGGCGACACGATCACCTTCTTCATGGATAATCTGCCCGAAGGTGCCGAATTCGATGCGCCCACGGCCACGTTAACCTACACCCCGGAACTGGGTGACGCCGGCGATTATGCCACGGTGGCGGGCGTGCGGGACAATGGCAGCCCGGTCCAGAGCGATACGGAAGCCTTCGTGATTACCGTGACGCCCCTTGATCCGAGCGCGGTCTTTGAAGCCGATGCAGAAACGTTGCTGGATAACTTTGCCACGACCGATACCGATTCCAACGGTTTGTTGAGTCTCGAAGAGGCCCAGGCCCTCATTGCGGAATTCCTGGAGAGTCGCTTTGAGGCTATGGACAGCGACCAGGATGGTGGTCTGTCAGAAAGCGAATTGCTGCCCTTCGCCACCATCTCGGACGACAATCTGGCGCGTGTCGCCCAATCGCTGCTGGACGCCTTCAGCACCGCCGACGCGAATGAGGATCTGCTGCTCAGCTCCGAAGAGGCCGAAGCGGCGGTTTCCGGGTTGACGGTGGAGCAGTTTGCGGCCATCGATGCCAATGACGACGATTTCATTTCGGAGGCGGAGATTTCGACGGTGGCCACGGCCCGCGCGGTGCGTCTGGAAACCCAGGCCGAGTTATTGCTCGTGGGATTCGCGACCGGTGACACGGATGAAGACGGATCGCTGTCCCGCGAAGAAGCGGTGGCGATTGTCGCCGAGCTGAACTTTGAGGATTTCCAAGACCACGACCTCAACCGTGATGGTCTACTCTCTGAGACGGAGTTGACCACCACGGCCACGACGGGCGATGCCGATCTGGAGTCCGCCGCAGAGTTGATTGAAGAATTCTTCTATGAAGCCGATTTGAACCGGGATGGTTTCGTGAGTCGAGAAGAAGCGGTACGGGGCATTTCTACCCTGACCCTCCGCGATTTTCAGGAACTCGATGGCGACGACGATGGGCTGCTGACCCGGGCGGAAGTATCGGATGCTGCCGACGTGGGTGATGCCGATTTGGAAACGGCCGCCGAAGCACTCGTGGCCGGTTTCTCTGATGGCGACGCCGATGAGAGTGGTGGCTTGAGCCGGGAGGAGGCGGCGACGGTCTTACCGGGCCTGACGCTGGCCCAGTTCCAGGAGCTGGATAGCGACAACGACGGTGAGCTCTCGGAAGCCGAGCTGGATGCCGAGGCGACGCGGGATGACCCCGTGCCCATGGCTCCCGTGGTGGTGGAAGGGGTAACTGTGGGCGGCATCACGACGGACTCGGCCCTGGTGACGTGGAAAACCCAGGTCACTTCGACGGCTACGGTGCGCTTCGGCACCGAGATGGGCTCCCTGGATAGGACGGCCCTTTCGGCGACGCCCACCGGTGCCCACCAGCTCTCCCTGACGGGTCTGACACGGAACACGACTTACTATGTGCGGGTGGACTCGGTATCTGCCGACGATGCAACGCTGACCGGTAGCAGCCCGGTGCTTTCCTTTACGACGGCCTCCGTGGCGGATACGACGGAACCCCAATTCAGTGCGCTGCCGATAGTGACCGGTGCGTCGGATACGGCGCTCCATCTCGTGTGGAGCACGGACGAATTCACCACGGGTGAGTTGGTCGTGAGCGATGAAAACGGCAACACGACGACTACGACGGAGCAGGCGGCCCGTAACCACGCCATTACGCTGGAAGGCCTGACGCCCGACACGGATTATGATGTGCTGGTAACGGCACGCGATACATCCGGCAATCTGGCTACGGTGATGCTTGCCGTGAGTACCATGGCCGAGCCGGACCGTGCACCCGCCCGTATTGTGGATGGTGTTTTGATTACGCGGATTTCCGACACCCAGATCGGGTTGCGTTGGACGACCGACGAACCCGCGACGACGACGGTGGTCTTCAGTGAAGACGACAGCCTCTCACTGGAGCAGACCTTGCCCGGTCTCCGTCGTGCACACCAGGTTACCCTCGTGGGACTCAGCCCCGAGACGGCCTACAGCATGGAAGTGCGGTCGGTAGACTGGCGAGACAACGGGACGACCCGTGGCGAGGTCGCCAGGACCACGACCCTGGCGACTGCCGACGATGAAGCGCCCGTCTTCCTGGCAGCTCCTGAAGTGCTGGGCGTAACGGATTCCCGCGCGGTGATTTTCTGGGAAACGGACCATGCGGCGGATACATCCGTCCGCTTCAGTGCGGAGAACATTGCCGAGCGGAGCCTTGGAAACAGTAGCCAGGGGATTGCCCACCAGATAGTATTGACGGGACTCGAAGCGGGCACGACCTATCGTTTCAGCGCATCTTCCCGAAACATCGCCGGGGTGATGACGACGGCCAACACGACGGCGGGGCCGGGTGAATCGGGCGGGCTGGCTCTGACCTTCACGACGGCGGCCGCTGCGGACGTAACCGCGCCGCAAATCATCGAAGGGCCAGTGGTCGTCGGGGCGACCGATGAAGGCTTCACCGTGGTCTGGACGACCGATGAGTTGGCCGACAGTTACGTCCGCTATGGACTCGTATCGGCGGTGGGCCGTCAGGAATACCAGGACAACACCCTGCGTACGGAACATATCGTTACTATTCGTGGGCTGGTGTCGGAGTCGGATTATGAACTGGTGGTGAACTCGGCCGATGCGTCGGGTAATGGTCCCGTTTCGGCGGCCCCCCTCATGGCGAGCACCACGGTGGGTATCGATAGCACGGCACCGGTCTTCAATAGCGGCCCGGTGATTACGTCTGTTACCAGCAGGACGGCCGTGTTGGCATGGGGCACCAACGAACTCGCAGGTGCCGATGTGACCCTCGCCGTTGCTGTGGGAGCCATTGAGTCCGTCCAGGCGACAGCGGCTCTGGGTACTGGACAGTCGCTTGTGCTGACCAATCTCGCTCCCGGCACGACCTATGGCTACACGGTGCGGGCGGTCGACCAGAATCAGAATGAAACCACGGCGACGGGGCAGTTTACGACGGCGGCCCCTGCGTTGACGGTCACACCGAGACGCCTGATTCTGGCCGTAGACGGAACTGCCGAACTTACGGTGACGAGTGAAGACCCCGATGAAGTGGCCTTCCAGTTTGTGTCCAATAATCCCAACGTCGTAACGGTCGATCCCACGGGTGTCGTGACAGCCGAAGCGGAGGGACAGGCCACGATCTTCGTGGCTGATAGCACGGGGACCCGGGTAGTCAACGTACCCGTAACGGTCTTCGTCACTCCCGAGCCGGAAGACCTCACAGGATTCTTCTCCCTGTTGGCCATCCTCCTTATTCAGAACGGTGAAAGTGGGACCATCGGGCCATGCTTTATTGCGACGGCGGCGGCGGGTACCCCCATGGCACCGGAGATAAACGTGCTGCGTACATTCCGAGATGAATGGTTGCTGAGCAACAGTCTGGGAACCCTGGTGGTAGATAGCTATTATCACGTGAGCCCGCCACTGGCCGATTGGATCGCACAGCATCCCGTG
>JAUIMA010000295.1 GCA_030432675.1 Candidatus Hydrogenedentota bacterium
TCATCGTAAAAGTGTGTTTTTAGTGGTTTGAATCATGCTGATGAGCGATTAAATTGCCACGAAAAATTCATCAAATTCTATACTATACTCCCCTCCTTGGAGGGGAATTGGCTGGCGAGTTGAATAGACTTTTCTGGCAAAACAAACTTCGCTAACTTTGATTCAGACCACTAGAAGTCGCACTCCCGGGCCTTCACTTGGACTATCCGGCCTAACCGCAGACCTGGTTTATATACCCGGTACGGAGAGAATCTGGTAGGCATTGACTTCCAGTTCTTTGCCCTTCAGACGGACGGAGCCAATGTGCTTCCCCTCTACTTTCCCTTCGATATGGGACCACGTCTCGGCGCCGACGATGACCTGACCGGCCTCGGCCATACTGCAGAAACGGCTAGCCGTATTAACCCGATCACCCACGACGGTATATTCCATCCGCATGGGCGAACCGAAGTACCCGGCAGTTACTTCACCCGAATCGATTCCGATGCCGAGCTGAATGACGGGGCGCCCATCTTTTTCACGGGTCTCGTTAAGTTCTGCGTTCAGCTTTTGGATAGCCATGGCGGCCGAAACGGCGGCAAGCCCGTGATTTTCGATGGCGACTGGCGCGCCAAAGACGGCCATGATTTCATCCCCCACGTACTTGTCCAGGGTACCCTGATACTGGAAAATAAGCTCCGTCATTGCGGTGAAGTATTCATTTAGCAGGGCCACCAATTCGGCGGGTGTAATGCGCTCAGCCGTATTGGTAAAGCCACGAATATCGCAAAAGAGGGTGCTCACGTCCGTGCGATTCCCGCCCAGCTCAACCGCCTTTTCCTCGGCCATAATCTTGTCGACAATCGCCGGACTCAGAAACCGGCCAAATTCCTGGCGTTTCATTTCCGCGTCTACGACACGCTCGTGCAATTGCACATTGTCGATGGCAAGTGCCGACTGGTTGCCCAGCGACGCGAAGAGCTCCAAATCCTCCTCGCTGAAGGTCACATTGGCCTTCCGGGTGTCGACATAGATCGAACCCAGAATGCGCTCCTCAATGCGCAGGGGCACACACATGGCGCTCACAATTTCGGAGCGAATAATACTCTCGCGCATGCCAAACTCGCTGTCGGAAAGGCTGTCAACCATCAACACCGCCTCCCCGTCAATCGCGGCACGTCCAGCTATCCCCATGCTGGGGGAACTCGCCTCCAACTCCCGGCCCATTTCCCGGGCCACCTTCACATTCAGGTTGTTGGTACCCTCTTCTCGGAGCATGACAAAGCCGCGATCCGCTTCCATGGTCTCCATGACCATATCAAGCACCTGCGCCAAACGCTCACGAAGGTCAAATGAGGAAGCCATGATCTGGCTGGCCTTGTGCAAGGCGGCCAGACGCCGGTAGGCCCGACCCATTTGAACGATCTCATCGGCGGATGCCTCAATGGCCTCCTTTTCCTCCGATACCGCCTCGTTGTGGGGCGGGGTGGGACGTCCGATGAGGGTCATACTGTTGCCGACCCGGTCCATCTCCTCCCGAATTTTATCCATGTTACGGGCAAGATCTTCGCTGGCTATATCAGGCGTGGCGTCGGAGTCATCGCCACCATATTGCGTATCATCACGAAAAACCAGGTGGCAGCGACTCCCGAACCAGATTTCATCCATATGGGCGAGGACCCGCTCCACAATCCGTTGGCGATTCACATAGGTCCCGTTCAGGCTCTGGAGGTCAAACAAGACCGATTTATTGCCAACCCGACAAATTTTGGCATGGCTTCGCGACACCTCATCCGCCACGAGGACGACGTCACTTTCCTCGGAACGACCAAATACGATCTCCTGATCGGACAGGGGCACCGTCATGGGGGGGATACCCGGTTGCTCGACAATCACTTGTGGCATTAAGAAAATCCTCGCGGTTGCGAGATGATGATATCAGGGTACTGAGGATGGGTCAATGGTCGCGCTATGGGGGCAAAAGAACTGATATAATTGGACTTCCGGGAGGCAGGGACGCTACCATGAGGGAGCGCCACTCAAACTGGCAGGCTCGACGCCAGCGAGGGAGTCGACTCCAGGCACTGCGGTTCACGCTTTAGCCCCCGTGCCCACATCGGCGCATTGACGGTACCGTTATCACAATCGGAAGTGGGTAGTGGGCTCACATAGTCTGAGACGTTGAACCGTCGCACACGGTTGTTGATGGGAACCGGCACGTTATTCCGCGTTGGTATGGGTGCAAATCACGTTATTAAAGACGGGCCACGCGCCCGGGAGCTTCCAAGAGTATGACCGATCAACCAGCCGCCATGAGCCTGCGTGAAATGTGTACGCGCTATGGTATCACCTTTAAGAAGGCGCTGGGGCAAAACCTCCTTCTGGATGACAACATCAATCGCATCATGATTGATGCCGCGGCATTAGAACCCCACGACTACGTACTGGAAGTTGGTTCGGGACTCGGCGCCTTGACCCGGCGTATTGCGCCCCAGGCAGGCAAACTGCTCTCGGTGGAAATCGATTCGTCGTTTATTCCCTGCCTGGAAGATCAATTCGGGGAAATGGACAACGTCCACATATTTCGTGGCGACATTTTGAATCACCCACCGGAAAAGCTGGTAAACGAGTTCATTCCCGGTGGCAAGAGCCACAAGTTTCTTTCTAACCTCCCCTATTACATCACCACGAAGATTCTTTTCCATATTCTGGAATCCCCCATGTTCTTCTCTCGCCTTGTGGTTATGATGCAAGACGAAGTCGGGCAGCGCCTCGTCGCTCCGGTAGGGGCGGAAGATTACGGCATTCTCTCCCTGGCGGCCCGCTGCTATGCAGACGTGGATATCGTGCACCGCGTTCCAGCGAGCTGTTTCGTGCCCAAGCCGAAAGTGGATAGTTGTGTGGTACGATTCCGGTGTGATCAGAAATCCGAAATGCCACGGGATGAGAAACTTTTTCTGATGAAGGTTGTCCGCTCCGCCTTTGCACAACGCCGCAAAACGCTTCGGAATTCTTTGACCCGTTCGGGGACCTTCGGCGCTCCGAAGGAAGTGGTATTGGATGCGTTGGATGCGGCAAAAATTGATCCGGGTCGCCGCCCACAAACGCTGGGACTGGAAGAATTCGGTCTGCTCGCACAGGAAATTCGCAGTCGTATCTAGGGGGAGTGAGGAGGAAAGCCCATGGCCTACAATGAAGACTATTCCTCGATTCATACGCAAATCGTCGCCAGTCTTACGAGTGGCGTACTCGCTGTGGATGCTACGGGCGAGATAATTACGGCAAATGCGGCCGCCGCGCGCCATCTCAATCTCACCTGCGATGCCTTGGAACCCGGAACCGCACTCAGTGAAATCGACGGGGTCGCCCCACTGGCGAATATACTCGAAGAGATGCGGGAGGCGCCCAAAGCCGTATCCCGACGCGAAGTCGTCCTTTCGGCACCCGGCGGCCCCAAAGTGCTTGGTATCACCGCCTCTCTTCTCCAGGGTCCTGCCCCCTTTAACGGCGTCATCTTCCTCTTCATTGAGCTGACTGAGTTGCGGCGCCTGGAAAAAACAGCCAACCTAAACAAACAGCTGGCGCAAATCGGTGAATTGACCGCCGGGGTTGTTCACGAATTGCGTAATCCCCTCAGCGTCATCAGCGGGATGTCTGAACTCATCCTCCGAAAATCAGAACCGGACGATGGCCACCACACCAAGGCGAGCACCATTTTTGGCGAAGCCAAGCAGATGGAAAAGCTGATCGCCCAGTTTCTTAACTTTGCCAAGCCCTTTGAGCTGGAACAGACGGTCTGCGATCCCAGGCAAATTGTTTCCCGTTCGGAGGAGTTGACCCAGGCCCTGGCGGCCCATCATCAGGTCTCTCTTACCTGCAGCGCCGCCCCGTCACTTCCTCAGGTATTGGCGGACGCCCCTAAGATGGCCCAGGCCCTTACCAATATCCTGCGCAATGCCATCGAGGTCAGTCCGGAAGAAGGCACCGTAACCCTTCACACGTCGGTCAGCGATGGAAAAATTCATTTTCGGGTCGATGATGAGGGGCCGGGCATTCATCTCAATGGAGACGACGACCTCTTCAGCGCCTTCTTCACGAAAAAGTCTGGCGGTACCGGGCTGGGGCTTTCCATCACACACCGCATCGTCACGGCCCACGAGGGCAGCATCACCTACGGCAACAACGAAAAGGGCGGCGCTTGGTTCGAACTCACGCTGCCTACGGAATTGCCAACGACTTGAGTGTCGTCCCGGGGAAGGCGAATGCGGAAATTCCCTTTGTCCCCAATGATGCTGCCATGACCCTCTGCGGCCCCGGTACCCGAGGGTGTTCCCAGACGGTTGGCCCGATCTATTTCTGCCAGGCGAAAGCTCTCGGCAGAAAATACCGTGGGCGATTCTTGATGCCCAAAGGCCACGCTCTCTATCCGAAGTGTCGCTCCATCTGCCTCCAGGAACACGTCCAGCAGACGCCCCTCCTGAGGGTAGTCAATGACCGAGGCCGTTGCGATTTCCAGGTAGGGATAGGGCCCCTCAACACGGTCGCTTCGATGGCGATGGGTGTGTCCATTCAGGTGCATGATCACGTTGGGGTAGGATGCCACCGCAGCCCGGAAGGTGTGGGTGCGCACCCGGGCCCCGACCAGACCCTGGTCAAAGTCGGTCGAGGGATGATGTGATGCGAGGATTACCCAGTCCCCCGCTGCAGCGGCCGCTTCCAGTTGGGGTAGCACAAAGTCGGTAAAGTGCGCCGGAGCGAGCGTGCCAAAATGGGCGGGAAATCCCGGACGGGCATCATGGGCCACCGTATCAAAGACTATGAGACGAAGGGGCACACCCGGCACCGGATGGGCCACATAGTGAGTCCTCCCTTCCGCCAGTGCTACCTCCGTAAAGCCGTGGCCCGGCGGCTCGGTGTCACTTTCCAGATGCAGCGCAATAAAGTCCGCCTTGGACAAGAATTGACGCTCCCTGTCGGGCACCACCGGCCCGGCAACGACTTGGCTCAGGTCCAGGCGATAACTCTCGGCCAACAAGGGTACTCCACTCCCGGCAAGGACGGCTGGACTCCAGTCGTCCGTGGCAAACAGGCGGTCGCCTCCAAGTCCCAAGTCCCGCAGACCTAGAAAATCTGCGACGACGGGCAAGAGCGGGGCGGACCAATCTGCAGCTTGAGCCAGACTTCGATCGATGGGAAAGGTGCCTACCGCGAGGCCGTCATGATTCCCAAAGCAGGTGTACCACGGAATGGTTGGATCCAACCCAACGGCATCGTAGGGAAGTTTTGGATTGAGCTGGGGATTGTCGGTCCGGACCACGCCATCGGTCTCTCCCGAGTCCGCCGTGACCACGTTGCCATCCATGGTATCGATGAACCACTGCAGTTCGTTACGCTGTGCCAAATCGACCAGATCCCCCGTGACCACCAAAAAGCCCACGGGCCGCCAAGGAGCCTCTCTGTGTAACCGATTGACGACCTGGAGGGTCGCATCAAGGGTATGAACCCCGAAGGCCTCCTGGGGGCGCCAGGCGCTCCGATTAAAATCGGTAAACCGCACCGCCCGGGCCGGACTTTCTTCATCGACAATCTGCGGGTCGGTAATGTGGGCAAATCGAAACAGATGGGTCCCCGAGTTTCCCGCCGGCGTCAGATCAACAGGAGCCGTCGGCGGGCATCCCGTAAACAGCAAGAGCCCCACACCCGCGAGCACGAACGACCCGCGCCATCTCGGCAGAAAAGCAAACATCGCTACGTATTTCCTCACAACGCCCCGTAACCGTCTCACGGCGTGTCACGGGGGCACGCAGCGGTAGGGCAGCCGGGCTAAAATTTAACGTCGGGAATCATCAATTGGATAAAGCGTCGGGCCTGGGGACTGAGAAATTTGCCCTTGCGCATGACGACGCCGTAGGTGCGGTTGGGAAAAAACTCGCCCGCCGGGATGACGGCAAGTTTCTCTTCGCCGGTGATGCAGATGCTCATGACCACCGAGATGCCGAGGCCAAGCTCCACGTATTTCTTGATGACTTCCCAACCCCCCACTTCCATGGCCACTTCGTAAGGGAGGCCGTGGGCCTTGAAAACGGAGTCCACCGTACTCCACGTGCTCAAATGGCGCGGCGGCAGAATAAGCGGGTACTTGCTGATTTCCGCGAGGCTGAGATCTGTCGCATCGGCCAGGGGATGATTCAGACTGGTAATTAACAGGGGCTCATAGGAGACGATGGGATGGAAGATGATGTCTTCCGGGGCCTGCAGTAAGGGCCCCACCGCGAAATCCACATGACCGGCACGGAGTTGTGCCAGCCCCTCGGCGCCCGTTACGTTGTGCAATTTCAGTTCAATCGTCGGGTGGGCCTCGCGAAAACGCTCCACGAACTCGGGGAGAACGTACAGAATAGTCGACCAACCGGCCGCCACATCCACCCGACCGTGCTCCACGTTGCCCCGGCGGGACTCAAACTCATCGGACAGCTTGTCGATACGCTCCACCAGGGGCATGGAAAGCTCAAAAAGGATCTCCCCGTCGGGCGTGAGCTTTATCTTGGGGCCACGCCGCTCAAAAAGGGTGACATCGAGCTCCCGTTCGAGGGCCTGAATCTGCAACGACACCGATGGCTGACTCAGAAACATACGCTCAGCGGCCTTCGAGATACTCCCGTCGGCGGCAGCGTAACAAAAACCCCGCAATTGCTGCAGTCGGTTTTGTTTATAGCGGAATTCGTTTTTTGGCACGTATTCTCTCTCTCGCGCCTTCGGCGTAGCCATGGACTATTAGAAATCTCAAGCAAACAGCCCATCAAGATTAACCAAACCTATAATTAACATTGAAACAACTGATTTGTCAAACACTTAGAACCGGTGGTACCGTTCCAGAGAACTCGGAGAGACGTGGAAAATCCCGATTTGAATGATGCAAGGCAGCCTCTTGGGTGCCCCTGTGTCTAGTCACAAGTTTCCACAGTGAAAGGACTGCAACCGATGGCATCAATCGACGTGCCCGAGGGCCTGGAACTCCTGGGACCCGTATCGGACACACAGGCGGAGATACTAACGCCCGACGCGTTAGCATTTTACGCCAGCCTCCATCGCGCGTTTAACCCGCGACGGCTGGAGCTACTCGAGAAGCGCAAGGAGCGACAGGCGGCCCTGGATCGCGGCGAAATGCCCGATTTCTTTGCCGAAACAGCCGAAATCCGGAATGGGGACTGGAAAGTAGACCCCGTACCCGCCGATTTCCAAGACCGCCGGGTCGAAATCACGGGCCCTGTTGACCGTAAAATGGTCATCAATGCCCTCAACTCCGGTGCGAAGACCTACATGGCCGACTTTGAGGACTCCCATGGTCCCACCTGGTCGGCCACCTTGGATGGTCAGGTCAACATGCGCGATGCCCTGCGACGGCAAATCGACTTTACCGCGCCCAACGGCAAAAGCTATGCCCTCAAGGAAAAAACGGCGGTCCTCCTGGTTCGTCCCCGGGGCTGGCACCTTTCTGAGAAACATGTGTTAGTAGACGGTGAGCGGGCCTCCGGCAGTCTCTTCGACTTCGCCATGTACTTCTTCCACAACGCGAAGTATCGGGTGGAACAAGGGGGGGGCATCTACCTCTATCTTCCGAAGATGGAGCACTATCTCGAAGCCCGCCTCTGGAACGACGTCTTTGTGAAGGCCCAGGATCTCCTCGGCGTGCCCCAGGGCACGGTGAAGGGCACGGTGCTTATCGAGCACATCCTCGCCGCCTTCCA
>JAUIMA010000296.1 GCA_030432675.1 Candidatus Hydrogenedentota bacterium
TGCCTGAGTGGGGCGAGATGTCTCGGGGACAGGTCTACGGACACCTCAACCAGACCTTGAACTATACGCTGGGTCAGGGCCCGGAGATGCCCTTTCGCGGAAACTTCAAGACCAAGCATATTTTTCGCCATGCCGTACTCTATGGTTTGCGAGAGATTCCCCGGGGTATCAAGTTGCCGCGTCCCGAGGGCGTTTCCAAAGAACAACTCTTTCCCGTAGTTTCGCTGGAAACCTTTCAGGAGACGATAGACACCTACGTCGCCCGTCTTGGTGCGCCCGATTTGCCCACCCGGATACATCCCTTTTTTGGTCCACTTAGCCCCGCACAATGGCAGCTCTTTCATCGGCGTCATTTCACCCACCACATGAAACAGTTTCGATTGGGTGACGGTCTGTGAGCACATATAGGGGGCCTCTCTTAGTTGGCCTGCTGCTGCTATTGCTCGTTGGTGTGGCCTTTCAGCGTTCCCTGCGAAGGGGGGTGGAGCCCATGATACAGCGTCTGAAAGGGATGGAAACGGTGGCGAGTCGTCTGACGCAGTTCGGCGAGGGGGCACGCGGCCGTATCCGAGCCGATTTCGAACGGGTGGGCGTGGCCTATCCGCCAGAACGTGTCACCCTCGTAGCGATAAAGGCCCAACGGCGTCTGCGCGTTTTTGCCGGCACCAAGGAAGGAATGCTCCAACCGATAAAGGACTACCCGGTGCTGGGGCAAAGCGGTCAGTTGGGGCCCAAATTGCGGGAAGGGGACCGCCAGGTGCCCGAGGGGCTCTATGAAATCGAAGGCTTGAATCCCAACAGTCGTTTTTACGTTTCCCTGAGGCTGAACTATCCGAACGCGTGGGATTTGGCCCGAGCCGGGGAAGAGGAGCGCCACGCGCCGGGCAGCGACATCTATATCCATGGCCAGACAGCCTCCGTCGGCTGTCTCGCGATGGGCGACCCCGCCATCGAGGAGCTGTTCACCCTGGTCGCCGATGTGGGCCGGACCGTGCCGGTAATCATTGCCCCCGTAGACTTTCTGGCAGGGGAGCAGGCCGCTCCGGAGCCCGATTCGCCCCCATGGTTGCCGCGCCTCTATCAAGATATTGATACCGCGTTGCGGGCACTTTGAGAGGCGAAATCTTGCATTTCAGGGGTGCTCCCACGTAGCATACGGGCCGCAGCCCATCTCCCATCCTACCCTCAGCCTTTCCCATTCTGGAAGTATCCATGCACGAGATTTTCCTCATCAGCGTCAATGGCGAGGACCGCCCCGGCGTAACCCATTCCCTCAGCAGTGTTCTGGCCCAATATGACGTGACGGTACTTGATATCGGTCAGGCCGTCATTCATAAGATGTTGTCCCTTGGTATGTTGGTTCGGGTGCCTGAATCCGCCCATTCGGCACCCATTCTGAAGGACCTTCTCTTTAAGGCCCACGAGCTGGATGTACACATTCAGTTTGAAGCGGTGCCATTGTCGGAGTATGAGAACTGGGTACAACAGCAGGGAAAAGCCCGCCATATCATTACCTTGCTGGGCGAGCGCCTCGAAGCAGAGCATATCGCGGCCGTTACGGAGCTCCTGGCGTCTCATGGCCTTAATATCGACATTATCCACCGGTTGTCGGGGCGAATCCCCATGGAAGATGAAGTCCGAGCGCCGTATGCGTGCGTGGAGATGTCCGTGCGGGGTATCGCGGAAGATGCCGACGAATTGCGGGCCCGTTTTCTGGAGTTGTCCCATAATACGGGCATTGATATTGCCTTCCAGGCCGATGATCTCTATCGCCGCCACCGCCGTCTGGTGGCCTTCGATATGGACTCCACCTTGATTCAGACGGAAGTCATTGATGAACTGGCGATTGCAGCGGGGGTGGGGGATCAGGTGGCCGCCATCACGGAATCGGCCATGCGGGGCGAGCTGGATTTTAAGGAGAGTCTTCGCCAGCGCCTGGCCCTGTTGAAGGGCCTGGATGTTTCCGTGATGGCGGGTATCGCGGAAAAACTACCCCTGACGGATGGTGCTGAGCGTCTGTTGCGCACCTTGAATCAACTGGGGTACAAAACCGCCATTATTTCGGGCGGATTTACTTATTTCGGCAAGTACCTGCAGGAAAAGCTCGGCGTGGACTATGTCTTCGCCAACGAGCTCGAAATCGCCGAGGGTAAGCTGACGGGGGGAGTCATCGGGGATATTGTGGACGGCGAGAAGAAGGCGGAATGTTTGCGACTCCTGGCGGCGGAGGAGGACATCAGCCTCAATCAGGTGGTGGCCGTGGGGGACGGAGCCAACGATTTACCCATGTTGCGACTGGCCGGACTGGGCATTGCCTTCCGCGCCAAACCCCTGGTAAAGAAGCATGCTCAGCACGCCCTCTCCACGGTTGGGCTGGATGGAATTCTCTATCTAATCGGGGTACGCGACCGGGAAGCGCAGGAGCTGCCCTGAGGAATTGAGGGCGTGGGCTGCGAAATTCCCTGAAAGCCATTGCAAAATAGGGGGGCTTCGGCTATGATGAAGTGGCAGCGCAGGTTAGTGAGAGTGAAGATCGTTCCCCGTAATTCAGCTGGCTCCACCAGTCTCTTGGGAAGACATGGAGATTCGGCGGCGTGCGTGCCTGGGTTCGTTCCCATGCAGGCGGGGTGACGACGATGGGAAAGGGCTGAGGAAGTGCGTACCCGACAACGAAGTCTACGGAACGGGGTGTCTCGCAAACTGGCAAAAGGGATCAGAAGGGGTGGGGCGACCTACTCCTATGCCGTGGCGGATCGTCTGGATTTTCTGAATGGAGACGACTGGGATGCCATGACGGCGGGGCAGTCGCTTTTTCTCTCTCGCGCTTATCAACAGATTTTGCAAGACCAGGGGCCACGGGCCCTCACATCCCGATATGGCTTGGTCTATTCCGGAAAAGAAGTGATCGCAGCGGTTGTTGCCCATGTGCTGAGGGTTCCCGACGAAAGTCCAGGAGAGACCGTGTCGGAAACGAAAAGCCCCGGTACGGATCCCGAGTGGCTCTACCGGGTTCCTGCGACCTCGCGCAAACGACAGCGCGTCTTGCTCTGCGGCGATTTTTTTGCGGGGGGCTTTCATGGTGCTGCGGTTCATCCGGATGCCGATATGGGGCTTCTGTGGCCCGCGATTACTGGCTTTCTGGAACGGGTCTTTCATCAGGAGGGGATGATCGCAGATTTCGATAGCGTACTCATCAAAGATGTGCAATCCACGCTTGCTTTCGATACCCGTGCACTTCGCTCCTGTCACTATCAACGGGTGAATGCCAATTCCACGATGATGCTGGCCATGCCGGAACGCTGGAAGACTTACAACGACTACTTGGAAAACCTGAATGTACGCCACCGTATGGGGGCCTATCGGGTCACACGGGATTTGAACCGCGCCCACATTCACGTCCAGCGACTGCGCGATGTCTCCCCACATGCGAGCCGCATCCACGCCCTGTATCAGGCCATACAACAAAAGGGTCGGCGTGTCTTTGCCGCGCTCCCGGAGTCCTTTTTGCCGGCACTTGGTGCCGGGCTGGGCGATGGGGGATTTCGTTGCACCGGATTGTTCCAGGACGGACAACTGGATGCCTTCGTGTTCACCATCCGCGATAGAGACACGGCAGTGTGCTTCTGCCTTGGCTGGGACCGGGAGCGGTGTGTGGGGTTGCCGGTACTACCCGCCTTACTCCATGCCGTGATTGACGATGCCCTCAGCATGGGCTGTCGGCGTATCGACTTTGGTCGCACAGCGTTGAAGGCCAAAGCGCAGGTCGGTGCCCACCCCCAGGCGTCGGAGATTTGGGCCCGGCAATCGGCCTCCGGAGTGCCAGATGGTTTCCAGTCTGCGCTGGAGCCGCTCAGTCATTCACCGAATGCCGATCCGGTGCTCACCTTTTCCCAATCCTGACGAGGCACGGCGACATGTATCGGGTCAGCCCGGGCGCGCTTGGCCGTTCATTAATTCGAGCACGGCCTCTTCTTTCTCTTCCGGAAAGTCGACTACCTGATCTAAGACTCGGGCTACACGGGTCGGTTCGCTGGCGACCAGTTCTTTGAGCAGCGAGAGGGTGAGACGTTTGCTCCGAAGACTGGCGCTCGAAAATTCGGGAAAAATCTGGTGGAGATGGGTGGCGTATATGTCGAATATGCGCCGTTCGTTCGACTCAGCATCACTCCGGCTACTGCCCAGGTAAGGGTAGATTTCATCGGCCTGCCACTGTTCCAGCGTATCGAGGGCGCGCTTGGCTTCCTGAAGGGTAAAGTGTTCTCGCAGTTTGGCCCGTGCCTGGTCCAGCAATTGTCGAACATCAGCGCAGAGTTCGCCCGCCTGAAGAAGGCCCTCCCGATCCAGCACGGTGACGTGAGAGGATTTGAGATAGGCCGAGTAACTGAACCCACGAAAGTGAAGGCGCGGCAAGGCGTTGTGGCGTGTAAAACCGTGCTCGTCACACAGATAGACGCCCCGCTTCCCGGGCAGATTCCATTCGACAACTTCCAGTTCGGCCGTGACCCGCTCGCCATTCTCCATCACCATCTCGTCCAGTGGATAGCGACTGAAGCCTTGTTCTGCGTTTGCCGGATCGATGACCGTGTCGTTATAGATGAGTCGAACGCCCGGGTACTGGCGAAGATACAGCGCAAAGATATCGGTGATTTCCTGGAGGGCCTTGACGCCCAGCAAGACCCCACAATTCAATGGAGGATTGAGGATGGAAACGGTCATGCCGGTCTTGGAATCGGGCGCCCCTTTGGCATTCGTAATGGCAAACTGGCCGAGGGTGCTGGCCGTGCCAGAAATGGAAAAGGCATAGCGATCGCCCGCTTCCTCGTAGACCGTATTCCAGCTGGCATGGGAGCCCAGGGTGAAGGCCCGGAAGCGGCCCTTGCCATACTTTCCGTGGAGTTCCCGGCGCAGGGCGTGGGTGCGGGCATTGGGGCGTTTCCAGGAGCCACCAAGGCTCTCAAAAACCATGACGCCATCGTCGTAGTGCAGCCCCGTGCCGTTGTCGATGATGTGAATCCCCTCCAGACCGTCTAACTCGTTCTGGTCAAACGCCACCTTTACCTCCGTGGCTTCGGCATCCAGCGCATTCCAGATGAGTTCTGCGATCGCGGTCATGGGCTTTGTTTTTGCGATCGTCTCGAGGTGGTCCTCGCGGACTCTGACGGTGAGGGTTTTCAAACGATAATTCCTTGTCGAATACTGAAGATGGGACGAGGGTCCGATTTTCTGGGCACTCCCGATGGGCCCGATGTGCGCCCTTGGACCGCTACCCGAAGAGGTCGCTCCCACGGATTGCTCAACCCGGAGTCCGCGCAAGGGGGGATCATATCACCCGGCGTGGATCCTGCTCAACACGGCCCGCACTATTGGCTTCTACTTCTATGGCCCGTCCGCCCCAGCGCGCCTGGATTTGTTCCATGGATTTCAGCTGTGCACCACTGCTGGGGTCCCAGATGGCGTAGCCACCCGGCCGGGTTCCCATGTAGGCGACGGCGTGGGCATCGGGCTCTTCGCCCACGGGCACGAAGAGGATGGCGGGAGGCTGGATCTCGCGGATATCCCGGGTTTCCGAATTGGCTTTGGTTGCCTTCAGGCCCAAGGCTTCGAAGCCATAGACCAGTTGGGCGGGGCTGGTGCCGGCCCAGGTGGTGCCCAGGAGCTTGACCATGTGCGCTTCATCCACATCGATGCCGAAGTGGCGGGCAATATTGGCCGCCGACGCGGCGGCACAGGTGGAAGGTGTCGATTGAAGAATGACCCCATCGCTGACTCGGTGGGTGATTTCTCCCAGGTAGGGCTGCACGGAGACGCGAATCAGGGTGTCGATGCTGACAACGACGACCCCGCAGAAGAGCAGCAGGGGATAGCGAAAGCGATGTTTTTCGAGCACACTGACCGTGCCGATAGCGCTCAGCGGAAAAGCGGCAAAGGCCACCTTCATGGCCCACAAGAGGACGGTGAGGTGGTATTCCAACCACACGGGGAGGGCCCATCCGACGACGGGGTTGCCCGTGACGGTGGACGTCAGAACGTGGGCGACCAGGAAGAGGCCCAATACGACCGGGATAAGGGGACAATCCCGGACACGAATCTTCCCGGTGAGCCGTACGCCCCGCTGGTAGAGGGTGTGGCCATAGCGCCAGCCCAGGAATGCGGCCGTGAGGGCGCAGAAGGCGGACAGGGCGTAGGGCAATTCCAACAAGATTGCTCTCCTGGTTCAACAGAGGAGGTTACCCCGCTACGGGCCTGGATGGGCGGCCTCAGCCGCCGGAGAGGGCTTCTAGCCGGGTGCTTTCCCGCGGCGGGGCTGCGGGCCGGATAGGCTCTCTTCCCGCGAGGGCAGTCAGGATGTCCATCGCTTCCTCGGTCATGGGAAAGGTGCTGGGGTAATCGAGCCACTTTCGGCTCCCATCCATATAGAGGACGAAGCCGCCGCGAATATCACCATGATTGTCCGGCCATTCGATAACTAGTGGGATATCCGATTCACCAAAAATGCGGGGGAGGGGGTCAATGCCACTTTGCTGATAGTGGCTCCAATAGACTGAGCCGTTCAGCCTGTAGATAGGCGTTTCACCGTCTTGAAGATCGCCGCTGAAGTCAGGGGAGCCGGCGATGGTGGCGTTGTAGGCACGGGCAAAGCTTTCCAGAAGCTCTTGGTCAAAAACCGTATACCCCAAATAGACATAACTGTGGTCAGTCGCGGCCGCTTCGTGGTAAACCGCCGCTGATCCGGGGCAGTTCATGCGGCGAATGTCATGCAGATGGAATTCCAAGAAGTCAGGGTCATCAAACATGAGATTGTTTGCGGCAAGGGACAGGGGCGGATAGTTCCAGTCCCCATCAAGATTGGTGTAGAATCGCAGGGCAAGTAAAACGGTTGATAGGTTGTTATAACAGGTCAGTTGTTCAAATCCGTTTTCCTGCAAGGAAATATTGAGCTTAGGCCAGGATGTCGGAGGGCTCCAACCGGCGAGGGTTCCGAGTGCTCCGATGGTCGCTTCCGTCATGGGGAATTCGCCGGGATAGGCCATCCACTCCACGTGGCCGTCGAGAAAATAGACGTGTCCTCCGGTCCGCCCTTCATGATTTCCGGGCCATTCGATCAAGACCGGTATGTCATGGGCGGTCGGGATCACGTGCAGCGGGGTGCCCTCCGCAACAATAAACTCATTGGCCACACCGGATTGGAGCCGGAGAAATCTGTCGCCGTAACTGGTGGGGGCGACCAAATCTCCTGAAAAATCGCCACTTGCGGCCAGCTCAGCGGCATAAGCCGTCGCGAATGCGGTTACGTCACCATCCTCGAGCAGCGCGTATCCGGGATAGAGGTAATAACGGTCTTCCAGGAAGGGGGGAGATTGATCGGTGGTGGCCCCGGGACAAAATAAGTGGCGCGGGTCAAGCCGATTCGATGTAAATATCGTTTCGTCAAACATGAGACGCCCCGATTCGGTGGAAAGGGGAGGGAATTTTTCATCGTCAGCGTAGTAATCTTCGAATTCCCTGAGCGCGAGTCCCACGAGAGAAATCTGTCTCTTGCAGGTGCCGACAAATCCGTAGGGATCGATACTGACTTCCGGCTCGGGAGGTTCTACCGGATTCCACGATGTCTTTTCAGGTACATCGGCCATGGCACGGAGGGTATTGATCACGGTCTCCGTCATCGGAAACTCACCAGGATAGTCGTGCCACGCGTAATGTCCATCC
>JAUIMA010000297.1 GCA_030432675.1 Candidatus Hydrogenedentota bacterium
GGCGGTGGCCTGCGGAATCTGGGTCGTCGCCGCATCGACGGCACTATTGGCCGGGGGCGGATCTGACGTATCTTCGTCGTCCTCCTCGTCGGCCCGGGGCGGGTTTTGAAGGAGCAAACTCAGTTGATAGCGTCCGTAGTCCAGGTTGTGTTGCGCCTCCTCAAAATCCGGCGCGTCTGCCACCAGCGCTTCCAGGACGGCAATCGCCTGGCGCAAATTCTGTAATCGTTCTTCGTATCGGTCTGCCGACGTGAGGAACCCATCGTGCTGGAAGCGCACCGTCGCAGCGTTAAAACGGGCCGCCAGGCCCAGTCCGGAACTCATTTCATCAACCCGCGCGAAACTCTCGGAGGCTCCCGTCAGCTGGCGCTGGGCATCCCGTTGGGTCCCCGGTACGGACAAGGTGGTTGCGGTGGCCTGTTGCGCCACGCCAATTTGATAGAGGAGCCTCGCGGAACCGGGGTCCTCCACCCGCGCCACCAGTAATTCGTCCAGCGCCCGCGCGGCATTCCCGGTGCGCAGATGGCGCTCTGATGCCTGAATCGTATCCTCGGTGGACGGTCGCCGCTCGCATCCACTCCCAAGAGAGCCCACGAGCACGCATCCTATCGCCACGGTCCATCGCGTCATTGCAGGGCCCTCCGCGACTCGGTCCGCCGTGCCAGGCGGGGCAAAACACTCAGCCACAGGGCTTCGCCCACGAACAGTGCGAGCGCCAGCGCCAGGGGCCAACGGTAGCGATTGATACGTCGAAAACCGGGCCCTTCTTCGGAGGAGGCTCCATCCAGGAAGGCCAGTTCCCGCTGAAGTATACGGACATCATCATCGCCCAGGGTGCTGCGGACGTAGACCCCTCCCCCGGCCACGGCGATGTCGGAAAGGGCCCCTTCATCCAATCGGGAAAGGTGGCTTAGGGCCGTTTCGCCGCCCCCTCGGAGCGGGCGTAAGGCCTGAGGCAGGGTAATTTCCGCGCCCTCGGGATCGCCGATGCCCATGACCATAATCGCGCTGGACTGGGCCAATTCTTCTGCCGCACGCTGGGCATCTCCGGTCACCGCTTCGCCATCACTCACCAACACGACGGCGCGTCCTGCGCGGTCGCCCGTGCCCGAGGTGTCTTCCCCGGCAAATACGGTGGCCGCCTCTTGCAAGGCCGCCTCGATATCCGTGCCTTCTTCCGAGAGGGTGTCGGTGTCAACCGCATGGAGCACCGTCATAAAATAAGCGTGGTCGGTGGTGAGTGGACACTGGAGGGCGGCACCGCCGGAGAAGGCGATGAGCCCGAAGCGATCAGCGGGGTGTTTTTCCACGAGGTCGGTGATTTTCCGACGGGCCCGCTCCAGTCGGGTGGGGGCCGGGTTCACGGCGTTCATGCTTTCTGATGTATCGAGCAGGATCAGGAAGGCACGGCTTCCCCGGGCACTTGCGGTAGCATCCGAACCCCACTGGGGGCCCGCCAGCGCCAGCGTCAGGGCCAGGGCACCGCACAGCACGAGACCATTCAGGGGGCGCCGCAGCGCGGGATGGTAGCCCCGTGAGATCCGCGCCAACATGGCGGGTGCGACGAAGCGGGCCAGTCGCCGGGCGCGGCCCCGTTCCAAAAGGACCAGACAACCGCCCAGACACAGCCCCACACCCAGCAGCACGGCGAGTACCAGCGACAGGTTTCCCAGCTGAAAAACGACTCCGGTCATGGCAGGACCTCAAACCAGACCCGTCGGCTGAAGACGGCTGCACCGAGCAAGATGGAGGCTAAGACGATCCACGGCACGTGGGCCTCGTCATATTCGTAAATATCGCCCACTTCCATGTCGGTCGCTTCGAGGGTGTTGATCGCGTTGTAGGCCTCCTGCAAGGAGGCGGTGTCCGTAGCCCGGTAGTAGGCTCCACCGCTGATGTCGGCAATCTGCTTCAAGCTGGCTTCGTCTACGGAGTCGCCTTGCCGCTGTGCTTTTGCCGCCACGGCACCCATGCGTTGGGCATCGGGAAGGGGCCCCACGCCGAGGGTATAGATTCGCATGTCATACGCTTCCGCGAGGTGTGCCGCCGTTACCGGGTCAAGCTCGTTCCGATTGTTCATGCCATCGGTCAGGAGCACGATCACTTTCGACTTCGCTTCGCTCTTGCTGAGCCGCCGAACGGCCAGTCCGATGGCAGAGCCGATGGCGGTGCCATTCTTGTGGCGCTCCCGATCCGAGGCCGGTTGAACCCGGGCAACTTCGTATTCCAGCACGCCGTAATCCAACGTGAGGGGACAAGCGGTCCAGGCGATGCCGGCGTAGAAAATCAGTCCCAGCCGGTCCACACCGAAGCGCTCTTCCGGAACGAGCCGCCGATTTTCTATGAAATTTCCGACGGCAAGCTTTGTCACATCGAGCCGGTTGGCCTCATCGGGACCGATGCGAAAGTCCCGTTGGGCCATGCTTTCCGACACATCCACACAGAGCATGATATCCACCACATCGGCCCGATCTTTCCGAATCCGAAAGCCGTCCATGGGGCCGGCCATCGCCACCAACAAAGCGCACAGCCCCAGACAGCGGAGCACGGCGGGCAGGTGTCGGGGCCAGCGGCGCCCCCTGTGGGCCAGAAGCTTCAAACGGGCACCTGTGGAGACCACGAGGGCACCTGGCGACTTCCGAAGGATTTCAAGAATCAACAACACAATGAGGCACGGCAACAGGTAGAGCCAGGCGGGTTGTTGCAAGACATCGAAATAGAATCCGTCCAACAGGGTCATGCGGCAGACTCCTGTCCATCGGAAACATCCTCGGCCAAGCCTACGTCATCCACATCCCAGAGGAAGTCGATGGCCGCCTCGGCTTCTGCGAGCATTTCGGAGATGGTGGGTTGGCGTCGTGCGAATTTCACCCCATCAAAGGAACGCAGCAAGGCCACCAAACGGGTGACCTGCTCCTTGCTGAGGGTGGACTCCTCCCCCAGTGCGGCGGCGACTTCCGGTGTCGATCGCTCATGGACCACTACCTGAAAACGCCGGGCGACGAATTCGCGAAGTATGTCGGACAACTCCACGTAGTAGGCTTCGCCGCGAACGGTTCGTTTTTCGAGGCGGGCGGTGAGAGCGCGTATCCGCGCTTCCGCACCCTGCCTGGGCGTAGCAGGCGAAACGTTGCGCCCCACATAGTGCACCAGGATTATGCCCACCGCCACCAACACCATAACTGCCGCCCCACCCCACAGCACGCCCCACGGCAATCCGGGCTCCAGGGCCTGGGCCTCCTCAAGAGTCAATAACGGAAGGGGCGTGGCGACGGCGGCACGCTCATCCCCTGTCAAGTCCCGTACTTCGAAGGGGACGGGTTCCACGTTCGCCACCTGCTTTTCCCCCACCGTAACCTGTACGGTCGGTAGTTCATATTTCGCGGCCATGGAAGGGGTGAGCTGAAATACCTGGCTGTATTCCTGCCGTCCCCCCCGCAGCACCCGGGCCTGGACTTCTCCCCGTTGTACCGTCAGCCCCGGCATCTGTTTTGCCCAGGGAGCAATGGTTATCGCAGCATCTGCGGGTGCGTTCACCCGAATCGTATAGGTGGCCACCCGGTGAAAGGGAATTACGGCCTCGGAAAGTGTTCCCGTTGCCGTCACCCCCTGGGCACCCATGGGGGGGGCATACCCGAGCAGGAGCAGGAGCAGTAATGCCGGAAAGGAAACGATGACCCTTTGTAAGCGCCAACCTATCATGCGAGCATTCGCCGTTCGCGCATTCGAAAAAAGCGATGGAGGGCACGCACATAATCTTCTTCCACCTCCAGGGTGATGAGGTCCACGCGCAGGCGCTCCATGAGGGCGCGCCGGGTCTCCAGGCGAATGCGGGCGTCTTCGGCATAGTCCCGCCGGAGTGCGGCGCGGTGGGTATCGACAATGCCCGTCTCCCCCGTCTCGCTATCCTGGACGGCAATGACGCCCACATCGGGCAGGGTCAATTCGCGGGGATCGTCGATAGCCACGGCGATGGTATCGTGCTTGCGCCGGGTCATGCGCAGGGCCGTCTCATAGTCTTCGTCCATAAAATCAGATATCACAAAGACCACGGCGCGCCGTTTCACCACCTGGTTGAGGTAGTCGAGGGCCCGGGCGATATTCGTTCCCCGTCGGGTCGGCTCATGGCAGAGAATTTCCCGAATCACGCGGAGCACATGTTTTCGGCCCTTTTGGGGGCGCACGAATAGCTCGACCTCGTCGGTGAAAATGAGCAGCCCCACCCGGTCATTGTTTTTGATGGCGGCGTGGGCCAGTACGGCACCCAACTCGGCGACCAACTCACTTTTGTAGCGGGCACCGCTACCAAAGCGGCCCGAGGCACTGGCATCAACGACCAGCATGACCGTCAACTCCCGCTCTTCGGTCATCACTTTGACGTGGGGGTGACCCGTGCGGGCGGTCACATTCCAATCGATCGCGCGCACATCGTCGCCGGGCACGTACTCGCGGACTTCCTTGAAGACCATGCCCTGGCCTTTGAAGACACTCTCGTATTCGCCGGACAACAGATCATTTACGACCCGCTGGGTCTTGATGCGGATACGCTGTATCTGCGCCATGACCGATGCTGGAATGGTGGTGCCGTCCATACTGCCTGTCTACCCTTTCGCCCGTCAGGGGACGGGAACGGTCTCAAGGATTTGTTTGATGATGTGCTCCGGCGTGACCCGCTCAGCCTCTGCTTCGTAGCTTTCTTTCACACGATGGCGCAGCACATCCATGGCGATCTGCTTTACGTCATGGGGATAGACGTTGCCTTCCCCCTGGAGAAAGGCCATGGCCCGTGCACCCTGCTGAAGGAAGAGGGTCGCCCGGGGCGAGGCGCCGTATTCGATGAGATGGCCAATGGAAAGGCCGTATTGCTCGGGCTTTCGGGTGGCCTGGATAATGTCAACGATGTAGTCTTTTATCTTGGAATCGATGTAGATATCGTTTACCACTTCCCGCGCTTCCAGCACTTCCTGACGCGTCACCACGGGGGCGACGCTGCGCTGATGCAACAGGTCCACCCGATCCATGATGGCCCGTTCCTCGTCTCGGGAGGGATAGGTGATTTTCACCTTGAGCATGAAGCGATCCACCTGGGCCTCGGGTAAGGGGTAGGTGCCCTCATGCTCCAGGGGGTTCTGGGTGGCCAGCACCATGAAGGGCTCTTGCACGTGAAATGTCTCGTCGCCAATGGTGACCTGCCGCTCCTGCATCACTTCCAGGAGGGCACTCTGCACCTTGGCGGGCGCCCGGTTAATTTCATCGGCCAACACAATGTTGGTGAATACCGGACCCTTCCGCACGGAGAAGTCGCCGGACTTGGGATTGTATATCTGGGTGCCCAACAGGTCTGCGGGTAGCAGGTCGGGCGTAAACTGGATGCGCTTGAAGTCGCAGGCGAGGGCACGGGCGAGGGCGGTGACGGCGGTGGTCTTGGCGAGCCCGGGGACGCCCTCCAGTAAGACGTGGCCATTCGAGAGCAGGCCCACGAGCATGCGCTCCACCATGTAGGTCTGGCCCACGAGGACTTCTTCCAGGCTCTTACGCAGCCTGCGTACCAGGGGGGCCTGGAGGGCAACCCGCTTTTTTATCGCCTCAATGTCACTCGCCATGGCTGCTACTCCAACGGTTTAGTCCGGGTAATGCCGCCGGGTTCGCCCGGTGGCGACCCAAACGCCCTGTGAATAATTTACCAGTTCGGTGGTACTTTTCCCAACCGTGGCGGGTCTAAACTTGCAGAAATCGCCTGTTTCCACGTACATTTTAGAGAGAATTATGCGAACTCAATGACAATTGTCGCCCCGTTGCGGCACTCTTAATCAACCAGGGGAATGAATCCATGGCTCATGAAATTGATTATCGTATTTTTGGGGATGATATGCAGGCCGTCGAGGTGGAACTCGACCCCGGTGAAGCCGTGCGCGCGGAAGCGGGCGCCATGCTCTACATGGAAGGCGGCATCGAAATGCAGACCTCCACGGGGGGCGGACTCTTTAAGGGACTCAAGCGCATGGTCACGGGGGAGAGCTTCTTCATCACCTCCTTCATGCACAACGGCAGCGGCAAGAGTCACGTGACCTTCGCCGCACCGTATCCAGGGCGGATCATCCCCCTCGACCTCACCCAATTCGGCGGAGAATTTCTCTGTCAGAAAGACGCCTTCCTGTGCGCCGCCGAAGGCATCGACGTAAACGTTGCCTTCACCAAGCGTATTGGTGCGGGCCTCTTTGGTGGTGAGGGCTTCATCCTCCAACGCCTCCAGGGCGACGGTCTCGCCTTTGTGCACATTGGCGGCACGGTCATTGAAAAGGATCTGGCACCCGGTGAAAAACTTCGGGTCGACACGGGCTGCGTGGCGGCCTTTCAGAGCTCGGTGGACTACAACATCCAAATGGCCGGCGGTTTTAAGAATGCCCTCTTCGGTGGGGAAGGACTCTTCCTGGCGACGCTCACCGGCCCCGGCAAGGTGTATTTGCAGACCCTGCCCTTCTCCCGCCTGGCGGACCGTATCGTGGTCGCTTCCCGCACGAACAAGGGCGAGTCGAAGGGCGTGGCCGGTATCGGTGGCAGCATCGTCGGTGGCCTGTTGAGTGGGGATGGCGACTGAGTCTACCTGGCGGGCGGTGGCGCGTCGTTTGAAAGAGGGGGACGGCCCGAAAGGACTTATACGACCTAGTGGTGTGAATTAGAATTGCGGACATTTAAGTTCTCTGGAACCGGTGAGAAGATTGGTATTGAATTCCCCTCCTGGGAGGGGTTAGGGGTGGGTTGAGTCTACTTTCGGGCATGGCCCCACCCCCGGCCCCTCCAAGGAGGGGAGTAATCCTCAGTAAATTGGTTAATTCATGCTGCCGTAATAATGGCCCATCTGCTTGAATCAAACCACTAGAGGACTGAAAGGACATCTACGACCAGGGACGGAGACTGCACCGCTGTTTTTTTATTCCGCGACGTCTGCATGAATTTCGCATGACTTGTCCGGGTGCTAAAAGTCCACCTGGAATCGGGTCTGCAGGATATCGATGTCGCCCTCATAGCCTCGTCCGCGCCACATGCCTGACAGCGGCGGGCCGGCTTTGGTGATGGCTCCGTGGGTATAGTTGAGCATGACGCGGGCATGGGGATTGAGGTACCAGTTGAGTCCTGCTGTCCAGTTGGCTTCGCGGCCTCCCTGGAGATAGCCGTCGGAGAGGTCCAGATGGGAATAGCGCAGGGCGACTTCCCAGGCACCCCAGCCGCCCCCTTCTTTCAGGGAGAAATTCTGCGTGGGACGTACCCGCCCGAAGACGCCCTTCCGGCGGTCGTAGGGTCGCCCTTCCCCCGTGAGAAAATAGCTCGCCGCCACATAGTAGCCGTCGAACGCGCTGTGCACCCCATCACGCAGGGAGAAATTGGTGAAGTTTGTTCGCCGAACGGAGTCGACGCCCGCCCGAACATATTCACCCTGCAAGGAGAAGGCTCCCCATTTCAGGGCAGCCTCGAAGCCCATGAGGTCCACGTCTTCGCTTTCAAAGGTTCCCGTATCCACATAGCGAAATTCCGACAGGTGGGCCTCTGGCCGGGCGCGAAGACGCATGGCCCCATTGCGCGGCCGATGGCTGTAGGCGGCGCCCAGATGGAGTAGCCGTTGCCCCTCTGCCCCATACCAGGGCAATCCGGTCACGCGGGCCGTGAGCGAATAATCCCCATCGTCACGGCCGTTTCCGTAGT
>JAUIMA010000298.1 GCA_030432675.1 Candidatus Hydrogenedentota bacterium
CCGACTGTCAAAGGGCCCGTGCGTTGGGTGAGTTGCCCAGCCAACCACATGGAACACTCCTCAGAACAAGACGGATAATGTCGGTGCAGTCCCCGGGGACTGCCTCGACGCAATAAACCTGCGCTTTCACGTCCGCATCAGGGGGCCAACTCCAATACCCCGCAACAACATCAATCACTCGGACGTCGAGGCTGTCCCCCTCTTCCAACCCACCCACAAGCTGCCCCCGCTTCGCTCCTCTGCTTGAGGGTGGCACCCGACGTTTCCCGCTTCCAAGGTCCCCCATAAGAGGGGGAACAGCCCCGACTGTCAACGGGCCCCTACATGCTATAAGCCGTCTGGCGAACCAAATCGACCTCTTCCGTGACAAACGTACGTCATGTCGGTGCAGTCCCCGGCTGCTTCGTGTTAAATTGTAGCCACCTGAATACTCCACCCTGAATCGCTACTTCGTGGCCGTAACAGACTGCTCGCCACCCAACATATAGAATCCCCTCAGCATGAACGAAAGCCCCGACGTCTCCCGCGCCCCCGCACCCGCCCCTTCTGCAACCACGCCCTCCCCGGAAAATCGTCTCGAAGCTCTGCTCATCGGACTCCTCCTGCTCGGCAGTCTGGGGCTCTTTTTCGTGCTGGCTTGGCCCCTGTTTCAGGGGCGGCTCTATGTGGAGGACGATCTCGCAGCCCTCTATTTACCCATCCGGGATTTCTACGCCAAGTGTCTGACGAAGGGCTACAATTTCCTCTGGATGCCCCACCTCGCCAACGGGTTTTACATCCACGGCGAAGGCCATGGCGGCTTCCTCCATCCCCTTCACTTCGCGTTCTATCGCTTCTTTCCGCTGGACCGGGCCTTCATGCTGGAGTTGCTCATCAGTTATCCCGTCATGTGGCTGGGCACCTATTGCTTCCTCCGGCGTTGGGCCGTCGAACGTTCGGGCGCCCTCTTTGGCGCACTGCTCATGACCTTCATCGGTTGCAGCATGAACCACTACGTCCACATCAGCTTCGTGGCGGTCATGGCCCACCTCCCCTGGGCCCTGCTGGCCATTGACGTGGTGATGCGGGCCAAACGCCCTCCCCATGCCATGCTTGCCCTGGCCGCCTGTATCCTCCTCTCGGCTTCCCAACTCTATGTCGGCAATCCCCAGGTCACCTACTTTTCCTGGCTCGTGGAAATGGCCTATGCCCTGGTGCTCCTGCTCAGCACGTGGCGCATCGGACGCCTCCTCCATCTCGGCGTGGGAAAGGCCCTCGCGCTGGCCATCGGCGCCGCCCAACTTCTGCCCACCCTGGGTGTCTATCAACAGTCCCTCCGCCAGGACCCCGGACTCGACTACCAACTCGGTATCTCGCTCCATCCGTGGAATCTGCTGCAGATGGTGAGCCCCTATCTTTTTCACGGGCGTGTCTATGCCCCCCTGGCGGGCGATGAGCCTTGGGATGCCCCCTATATGGGCGCGACCATGGTGCCACTCTTGCTCCTGCTCCTCGTGGTCGCGGTCCGCGCGTGGCGCAGTAGAACGAAGGACGTGCCGACGACGGAGAAAGTAAAAGGCGATCAGCGGGTTCTCCTGATTGCCGGGCTGGTGTTGGCCGTCTTCGCCGCCCTCGCGGTATTGGGAAAATATGGTTTCCTCTACCACGTGCTCACCCGCATCCCCGTGGTGAACTTTTTCCGCGCGCCCGCCCGCTATGTGGCAGTGCTCCACGTGGCCCTCGCGGTATTGGGGGCCCTCTCTTTCGCCTCCCTTTTTCGCATCGTGCGGGACCAGAATTCCTTTTCGTGGAAAGGGCTTTCGCCCCTCTTCCTGGTACCTCTGGCGAGTATCGCTGTTTTGGTCTATGTCCTTGTTTTCCGCCTGACGAACGAAGGGGACGCCCTCGCCCTCTTTGACCGCCATGTCATGCGCACCGGGGCCATCGCCCTGGGGGCCGGACTGGTTTGTGGTGCAACGGCCCTGGTAATGCTCGCCGCCCGTGGCAAAACGATAGCCCTTGTCCTGCTGACCCTCTTTTGCCTCGTGGACGTAGGGCTGTACAGTTTCCGCCACAAAGCCACGGAAAGCCTGCCCGACTTGCTGGCCGCCATCCCCCTGCCCCCGGGGGACAATAGCGACCGCATCGAGCCCGACATCGTGCCCTATACGATGAACCGGGTCGCCCTCCATGGCTACCGCAACGTCACGGGCTATCTCAATCTCTTCCCCGAAACTTATCTGGACTATGCGAAACCCCTTCCCATGCAACTGGCCGGCGTGCGGTGGCGCGCTTCCCGGTTGGGCACCTCCCCCGAGCTCCACGGGGCGAAAGAAGCCGGGATCCCCTGGATCGAGTTGGAAAACCCCCTCCCCCGCTTTCGCCTGCTCAGCGAGGCCGTGGTCTCCGACGAACCGATGACGGCATTGGAAACTATCGACCTGAATACCCAGGCCGTGGTCTTTGCGGAAGTCGCGCTGGATGGCGGTACCCCGGGAAAGGTCGACGTCCGCCATGACACACCGGGCTATGCCGAATTGAAGACGAAAACGACGGGCAGCCAGTTGCTCGTCTTCTCAGAAAACTTTCACCCGGGCTGGCAACTCCAGGTAGACGGTGAAGGGGCCACACCCCTCCGTGTCTACGGCGATTTTCTCGGTGCCGTCGTGCCGGCGGGCGAACATACGGTCGTCTTTTCCTTCTGGCCCGAAGAATTGACCCGGGGCCTCCTCATCACGGGCGCGGCCGTGTTGCTGACCCTGCTCTATCTCGCGGGCACGTGTTATGTGGGCCTTCGTGTCGAGGCCCGACACGCAGCGGCGGACGAGGCCTAGTCGCCATGCTCTTTAACTCCATGCCATTCTGCCTTTTCTTTCCCCTGGTGGTCGGGTTGTATTACCTGGTGCCGAAGAAATGGCAATGGGCCCTGCTCCTGACGGCAAGCTATGGCTTTTATATGGCATGGGAACCGGGCTATGTGGTCCTCATCTGGTTTTCAACGGCCATCGACTTTTTCGCGGCACAACGGATTCACCAAAGCGATTCGCGCCGTGGGAAACGGCGCTGGCTGGCACTCAGCCTCAGCGCCAATCTGGGCCTGCTCTTTTTCTTTAAGTACTACAACTTCTTCCGCGACAGCCTCGGCGCCGTCACGGAGTCGGCAGGCTGGTCTATCGAACTGCCCTACTCCGAACTCTTACTGCCCCTCGGTATTTCCTTCTACACCTTTCAGACCCTGGCCTACACCATCGATGTATACCGAGGCCAACTCGAACCGGAACGGCACCTCGGCCGCTTCGCCCTCTATGTCTGCTTCTTTCCCCAATTGGTCGCGGGACCCATCGAACGTGCCCGTAACCTGCTGCCCCAATTGGGGCTCGAACACCGCTTCAGCTATGACGGTGTGACCGATGGACTCCGACTCATGGGTTGGGGCTTCTTCAAAAAACTCGTTATCGCCGATCGCCTTGGTCAGGTCGTGGCCTATGTCTATGCCGATTCGGCCCAGCAAAACGGGGTCGCCCTCACCCTGGCCACCCTGTGTTTCGCCTATCAGATCTACTGCGACTTCTCCGGCTACAGCGACATCGCCATCGGCGCGGCGCGGGTACTGGGCGTGCGCCTCTCCCCCAACTTCAACCGCCCCTACGCCGCCCGCTCCATCGGCGAATTCTGGCAGCGATGGCACATTACCCTCTCGACCTGGTTTCGCGACTATGTCTACATTCCCCTCGGCGGCAACCGCACCCGCCGCTCCCGGTGGGCTATCAATATCCTCATCGTCTTTGGCGTCAGCGGACTATGGCACGGCGCCGCCTGGAAGTTCCTCGTCTGGGGCCTGCTCCATGGCACCTATCTCCTCGGAGAGCGGACGCTGACTCGGCAATGGCCCGCCCTGAGCCGCGTGCCGGGCATCCTGAAGCTGCTTCTCACCTTCGCCCTCGTCAATCTGGCGTGGGTATTCTTCCGGGCAGACGACCTCTATCACGCGATGGAAATCCTGGGCCGTCTGGGCACCGATTGGGCCACTCCCTGTTCTACCACCTACTGGCTTGAGGCCCGGCACCACCTGGGCCTGCCGTTCGCAGAGCTTATTTTCGTGGCAGGGGCCATCCTGGTGATGGAGTTGATCCAATACGCCCATTCAAAGACCCCGCTCCAGCCCTGGTTTCGCGCGAAGCCCCTCGGGTTCCGGTGGGCCGTGTATTCCGCCTGGTTCTGGCTCCTCTTCCTCGGCGGGGTCTTCCGGCAGCAGGAATTCATCTACTTCGTGTTTTAAAACCGTGCGATGGAACGGGCTTTCAGCCCTCGGAAGATTCATTAGCCTGACATGGGGCGTTGCCCCATGCTGATATGTTTCCGGACCGTTGGCCCTGCATAAGTGATTTGCAATCTGACCAAATTCACTTCCATAGCGCCAAAGGCGCGAGACATACCAGCCTGGGGCGAAGCCCCAGGAGGCCGGGGTCATTTACGATAAGGGCTGAAAGTCCGGCCCATAACAACTGAAAAGAACGGCTTCAACGACCAATCACACTACCAATACGACAGGGAATCTTCAGGGTGAGCTGGTAGAGATTCCCGGGGGCATTCGCCCCATGCAATCCCCATCCGGGTTGTAGTACACTACAGGCGGGAGAGCTGTGCGGGTCAGAATTGCACCCGCCACGCCCGGAATAAATGCACCTTGGGCACCGCCCCCCTCCCTCGGGCTACGGGTGATGCTACCGCCCGAATTCCGTGCACCTCACTCCCCCAATCACCACTATCTGGAATGACCAACACGAAGGAGAATCGCCATGTCGGTCGGAAAGAAATTCAAAATCGCTTCCATTGGCGCAGGTAACGTGGGCGCTTCCGCTGCCCAGTATTGCCTCGAGCTGGAACTGGGCGACGTTGTCCTTACGGACATCGTGGAAGGTCTGCCCCAGGGCAAGGCCCTCGACCTGACGGAAGCCGGTCCCATCCGCGGCTACAGCAGCCAGTGCGTCGGCACCAACGACTACGCCGACATTGAAGGTTCCGATGTCGTCATCGTCACCGCCGGCCTGCCCCGCAAGCCCGGTATGACCCGTCTGGACCTCCTCGAAAAGAACGGGAACATCATTTCCGGTATCTGCGAAAACATCAAGCAGTATGCGCCGGACTCCACGGTCATCATCGTGACCAATCCCCTGGACGTCATGGTCTACCTCGCCTATCAGAAGCTCGGCTTCCCGCCCGAACGGGTTATTGGTATGGCCGGCTGCCTCGACAGCTCCCGCATGCGCTCCTTCGTCGCCATGGAACTGGGTGTCAGCATGAAGAACGTGGACACCATGGTCCTCGGCTCCCACGGCGACGACATGGTACCCCTGCCCCACTACACGACGGTTTCGGGTATCCCCATCACCAAGCTCCTGCCCCAGGAGCGCATCGACGCCATCGTCGAGCGCACCCGCAAGGGCGGCGGTGAAATCGTCTCCCTGCTGAAAACCGGCAGTGCCTTCTATGCGCCCGCCGCCAGTGCCGTCCGCATGGCCCAGAGCATCATCCGCGACGAAAAGCAGCTGCTGCCTTGCGCCGCCCTGCTCACCGGACAGTATGGCCTGGAAGACATCTACATGGGCGTACCCTGTGTATTGGGCAAAGACGGCGTAGAGAAAATTCTCGAACTCGAGATTTCCGACGCCGACCAGGCCTCGCTCCACAAGTCCGCCGAAGAAGTCCGCTCGGGCATCGCCGGCCTCCAGGAACGGGGCATCCTCTAAGTTCGAAATACCCCTTTGTATATGGAAAACTTCGCGGCCCGCAACCCTTTCGCTGGAAACTGTTGCGGGCCGTTTCTCTTTCCGTATAATGGGGTCAGTACACCTACATGCAGGCCAACCGGGCGCGCGAACGCCGCCGCCCATTGGAGGACAACGATGCCCGTATACACGTATCAGGTCATTCATGACGATGGCTCCGAAGGAGAAGTCTTTGACCATGTCCAAGGAATGAGTGAAGAAGCCCTCACCGAACACCCGGAAACTGGAGAAAAGGTCGTGCGCGTCTTCCAATCGCCCCATATAGCTGGCACGGGACACGAGCGCATCCAAAAGCAGAATACGAGTGACGACAATCTCGAGCGGCTGGGCTTTACCAAATATGTCCGTAATGGCAAGGGCCACTATGAAAAACATGTGGGCCAGGGCCCCGAGAGTCTGCACGCCAACGACTAACCCACCGGCACCCTTCTCCCCGTGCCCGAGAACCCCAAAAGCGGCCCCCATATCGGCCCACCCTAAAGGAAAGCACCCCAATCTCATGAAGTATGTTGCTGTAGCGATGGCCCTTGGCCTGCTGACCATGACTGGTTGCCAGACCAGTCCCTTCCAGAAGTCCGACGATCCCCCGGTAGAACTCCTGGACGACAAAACCAGCGGTGAAATCCAGGTCCGCGAACCCGGCCTGATCCCCGCCATGGCCCAGCACCGCACCTTGGCCGGATTGCTGCGGACTTCTTTCAGCGATCCCCGCCTTGCACAGCTTTTCGGCCGCTACGCCACCTATGTCGGCGGCTCGCCCTATGCCTCGCCGGCTATTCTGGCGCTGATCTGGCAGGCCGAGGCACAAGGCGTCTGGTCCGTGAAGGGCGGGATGCATCAACTCGCGCAAACCATCGCCGGACTGGCGCAGGCACGCGGTGCCACCTTCCACTATAACACGCCCGCCACGCGGATCACGCGGCAGAACGGGCGGATCAATGGTGTGCAAACAGCCACAGGGCACTTTCCAGCAGATATGGTGCTGTTCAACGGCGATCCGCGCGCACTGGAAACCGGTCTTCTTGGCGACGGCGCGAAAGACGCGGTGCAGACACAACACACAACACCCCGCAGCCTCTCGGCCTTTGTCCACGCCTTTGCCGCAGTCCCCGAAGGTGTCGCGCTCAAACATCACACTGTGTTTTTCGGGCACGATCCCAAAGCCGAATTCAAGGCGCTCGCCAAAGGCGAAATGCCGACCGACGCCACACTCTATCTTTGCGCACAGGATCACGGGGCTGTCGCACCCGACGCCCTGCAACGATTCGAGATCATCATGAACGGCCCGCCTGTGCCACGCGACCCTGAAAAGGAAAAACCGCCATGTCAGACACAGATTTTCAACCGTCTCCGCGCCTTCGGTCTGACCTTCAGCCCCACACCGGGACCGGACGCGCTGACCACGCCGCAGGGGTTCGACGCGCTGTTTCCAGCGAGCCTCGGTTCCCTTTACGGGCGGAGCCCGCACGGCATGATGGCGGCCTTCAAACGCCCGACAGCACGCACACCGGTGCCGGGGCTGTACCTTTGCGGGGGCGGGGCGCACCCGGGGGCGGGGGTGCCGATGGCGACACTCTCCGGAGCGCACGCGGCCGCGGCGATCATGACGGACCATGCTTCCACCTTGATGTCCCCCCAAACGGCTACGCGTGGTGGTACATTGACGGGATCAGCACGGACGGGACGAAAGCGGTCTCTGTCATAGGATTTATCGGCTCGGTGTTTTCGCCATGGTATGCATGGTCGGGGCGCCGCGACCCAGCCAATCACTGCTGCATCAACGTGGCAACCTACGGGCCGGGCGGGCGGTTCACCATGACGGACCGCGGGCGCGCAGCCCTGCACACAACACCCGACACCTTTCAGGTGGGGCCTTCGTCGATGCATTGGACCGGCCGCGATCTGGTGATCG
>JAUIMA010000299.1 GCA_030432675.1 Candidatus Hydrogenedentota bacterium
TGACACCACCCAATAGACCAGGCTCTCCCCTTCCGTGTATTTCCGTGCCTTCCGTGGTAGATACACCGACGTCCTCATACGGACCGCAGCTTACCCCCTGCCTGATACGAAACACCTGACAGGAACCCCACGCCATCCGTTTTGTCCGTGGTCAATCATGTTGACTCCTATCCAGTGCTTTCTCACCACAGAAAACCGAAGATAATATTTCGTCTCAGCGTTCCCGTTCATTTGCGGCCAATACAATTCGTGTGAATTCGTGTTCATTCGTGGTTCAACTTTTTGGGGTTGCGGCCAACGGCTGCGCCAGGCCTTCCGTGGCAGATAAACCAACGCCCCCGCCGAATCACCAGGTTGACTGCACGCCATCGGGGGCGTAAGATATTAGCTGTGCGGTCGATGCGGTATTGACCGAATCCACATCACGATTCAATTCGACGCGGCGTGTTGTTCCCATTAAGAACAACACGTGGTGTTTTCCCTTTTCCACGTGCCAGATAGGCGTTGCAGTATTTTGCGTTTGGAAGGGCACCGAAACAGGGTTTTAACCAAATGAAGTTGGATGCCACATTCAGTGTGACCTATGCGCATCAGCTCCGATGCACGCACGGTGTGTTTCGCTCCGAAAACCACCTCCTCGCCGAGATACTCGCCCACGACACCGGCGCACCGGCCCGGGTATTGACCTTTGTAGACAGCGGACTCGTCGAGGCTGACCCTGGATACCTCGCCGCCATTTCAACGTGGTTCGAAGCCCATGCAGACGCCGCCACCCTCGTGGACACGCCCCACCTGCTTCCCGGCGGCGAGACGGCTAAGCGCGACCGGAAAACCCTTGACCGCGTCCTCGAAATCATCAGCGAAGCCCACATTTGTCGCCATTCTTATGTACTGGTCGTCGGCGGCGGTGCCCTACTCGACTGTGTGGGGCTTGCCGCCTCCCTCGCCCACCGGGGCGTACGGCTGATTCGCGTGGCCACCACGACCTTGAGCCAATCCGATTCGGCGCTGGGTGTGAAAAACGGCATTAACGCCTTCGATCAGAAAAACTATCTCGGCGTCTATGACGTGCCCTTTGCCGTCATTCACGACGAAGCCACCCTCGGCTCCCTGAGCGACGGAGATTGGTACGCCGGATTCAGTGAAGCGGTCAAAGTGGCGCTCCTGAAAGACCCCGAACTCTTCGAAACCATCGAGCGCGATGCCGACGCCATCTGCCAGCGGGACTCCGCAGCGGCGATCCCCGTATTGCGCGCATCCGCCAAGCACCACTTTGATCACATCACCAAAAATGGCGACCCCTTCGAACGGGGCGACGCACGCCCCCTGGACTTCGGCCATTGGGCCGCCCACAAGCTGGAGCAAATGAGTCACTACGAAATCCGCCATGGCGCGGCAGTGGCCATAGGGCTCGCCCTCGATGTGACCTACGCCCGCCTGCAGGGCTGGCTCGACGAAGCACCCCACGAACGTATCCTTCACACGTTGGAGCGCCTCGGCTTCATCCTGCACCACCCCCTCCTCCTAGAACGAGACACCCTCATGGGGGGCCTCGCTGACTTTCAGGAACACCTCGGCGGCGTGCGGTCCATCCCCATGATTCGCGATATCGGAGTCGCCTTCGAAGTACACGAAATCGACGAAACCGTCATGGCACAGGCCCTCGAATGGCTCAATGCCTGGAAGCCAGAAATGGCCGATTCAAGCCGAGGCATAACATGACCACGCACCCCCCGAAACGTGCCACGCGATCCGGCAACGCCGGTTCGTGTGCATGGAGCAACGCCGACCCGGCACCGCGAGCAATTGTCCCGACCCCACCACCTGAAGGGAAGGAAACGCCATGAACTACGACGCCACTTGCCCCCTCTCCTATGGGGAAATCGTAGATCACTACTTCCTCGAACACCGTGCGAAACTCATCGACATCGCCGCCTTCCTCGACCGCCTCGAACGGGCCGCCGATGGCACCCCCAACTTCGAAGACTTCCGCGTAACCGCCCTCCGCGAGGCCCTCGCCCTCTTGAGTGACGGCCAGGGCGAACGGGCCAAACGGGTTCTCGCCCACCTCAGCGACGAACGCGAAGCCCTGCCCGAAACCGCCGCAGGCACCAAAGGGGCCCTCGGTGCCGCGCCGGAGCAGTCCAAATGAATTACATCGAACCCCACGGCCACATGGTCTCCCGCACCACCACCGACTACGAGCAGATGGCCCTCGCCGGCTGCGTCGCCATTTCCGAACCCGCCTTCTGGGCCGGCTTTGACCGCGACTCCGTACGCGGCTTCTACGACTACTTCCGCCAGCTCACCGAATACGAGCCCGCTCGCGCAAAGAAATTCGGCATCCAACACTTCTGTTGGATCTGCATCAACCCCAAAGAGGGCGACGACCCCGGTTTCGCCCGAGAAGTCATCGAGATCATCCCCGACTTCCTCAAGAAGCCCAACGTGTTGGGTGTCGGCGAAATCGGCCTCAACAAAAACACCAAAAACGAGCTCATCATCCTCGAAGAGCAAATCGATCTCGCGGTAAAGCACAACCAGCTTATCCTCGTCCACACCCCCCACCTCGAAGACAAGCGCAAGGGCACCCGCATCATCATGGACGCCCTACTCAGCCGTGGCGATGTGGACCCCGGCCGCGTCCTCATCGACCACGTGGAAGAGCACACCGTCGCTGAAGTCCTCGACAAAGGCTTCTGGGCCGGCATGACCCTCTACCCCGAAACCAAATGCACCAGCCAACGCGCCGCCGACATCATCGAAATGTACGGCACCGAACGCCTCTGGATGAACTCCGCCTGCGACTGGGGCATCAGCGATCCCCTCGCCATCCCCAAAGCCCGCCTCGAACTCAAACGCCGCGGCCACACCGAAGCCGTCATCAAGCGCCTCACCTACGACAACCCCCACACCTTCCTCAGTCAATCCCCGAATTTTACCTTGGCGGACTAATGGGGACTGTCATCTTCCTCGCTCCAAGCGAGCAAGGGACTGTACCGGCAGTACGCCACCTCTACGAAATCCCGCACCAACCCACCGCCCACCACCCATCTTAATTCTCGATTCACCATTCAAAATTCACTATTCCCAAGGGTGCCACCTTCAAAGACGGGAGTGAAACGAGCGGCTTTGTGGGTGCAATGCCCCAATGGAATACCCCGCACTCGCGCTGTCCACCGTCAACGGTCACCCCTCACTAATCACTATTCACCATTCACTATTCTAAATTCACTATTCTAAATTCCCAAACCGCCCCGAAGGGGCCCCACAGCTCCCAGCCCTGGGCAACGCCCAGGGAAAACCCGCCCAAGAAATTGCAAAGCCCTGAATGGGCGACACAGCTTCACCCCACTTCCCGTGCCGCGTCCCGGTCCTCCCGCAAGTAAATCCGGAGCTCCGACTCCCCAATGTCCGCCGACTTCAACAGCCGTTTGATCGCGTCACGGACCCCATTCGCCGAAAGGTTCGCTTCCACATACACCCCCTCCGCAATCACCATCGGAACCCGTAGTCCTTCTGGTGTCGACGAAAAACCCGAGAATCCCCCAATCCAGGCCGGTCGCGCCTCCTGTACGTGCCCCCTTTTTCCGCCCGAATCCGGCGACACGACGGTCTGGCAAACCAGTCGGTACAGGTGCTTCCACGCCACCAAATCCTTAACCGCCCGATCCCGCAGCACGAATCCATACGGCCGCTTGTACGTAAAATTCTCACTAAGACCATGGGGCGTCTCCAGGTCCAGCGCCTGGATGACCCGCACACGCAATTCTTCGCACACGTCGGCTCCATCACCCTCGCCTTCCTCTTCCTCAATTCGAACCGTCGTATACGCCTGAACCAACTCCGAAATCTCCGACGCCACCTGGCCGAAGGCCGCCATCTTATCGTTATACGCCACCTTAAACGCCGACCCAGCCTCCACCGCCTCGTTGCTGTTATGGTCGATATCCAGCCAGATTTCATCCGAAAGCGCCAACAGATTCTCCCGCGTCCGCTCCAAATCCGTCAAAATCTCACGTACAATCCTTTCCATCAAATCTCACTCCATATTTCCAGATCCGTTGACCAACAACCGCTCCCCAACCAACCCAAGTCAATCGCACCTCGGAAATAGAGGTCAATCAGAAAGCCGTACATCTTTCAATTCCCTGATAAACTCATCATTACAGTTTTCCGAATTTCGCCCTTCCTTGGCTCGGATTCGCTCAAACGAAGCTTACTGGTATTCAAGCCGAGGAAAAACTGGAATACATTTTCTACTTAAAGCCAAGTTCGTTTTTTTTATCCCAAGTCTCCAGAATAAAGAGTGCTACTGTATGTGAAGCATGGACTGCAAGTCGTGCATGTCTAGGCTCTAGCCGATAGCTCTTAGCTCCGGCACCATGGGCCGAACTCGCATGAGTCCGCAATGAACCTATCCCATCAACCGTAGAAATCATACCGGAAAGAATTTTCTTGAGGTCACCATCCTCAATCACAGAGGGATCAAACCCAAGGTCTTTTCGAACGATTGCCCAAACAGGCTGTAGGTCTTGTTTGGCTGGCATTGCCAGTCTCTGTTCGACAATATATACTTTGCAAACCGACTCGAGAAGATTGCTCGCGGCCGACACCGCCTCTCGAGGGCTGGAATCTACATTTTCAAGTGCCCTGTGAAATTCAGCATCAATTGATGTCAGGTCACGATCTCGAATATAGTCTTCTAGTGCACGAGTCGGTGTTCCTGACGACCCAAGTATCCTCCCGCCTGTAACATACTTGAGCCGACATTGCGAAAGTGCTCGTTCTATCTTTTCTCGTTCTTTGAGCCTGTCTGCACCCCATGGAGTGTTGGCGTCCAGATCCTCCTCCATATACGACTCGATAATTCTGCCGAGTATTTCAAGGGGCTGTACAGACTCGTCTTTGTTAGTAGTTCGCAGCCACTCAAGGGCCTTCGCAGGCTTAGGTCCTCCTGGCGGATCCCCTGTTGCTCCAGCGTAAGTAAATAAGCTGTCGAGTGTTGCGTGAGATTCGCGAGTGGACGCGATCTCAGCGCACACCGCTAACAACATGCTTGGAATCTTCTGGCCCATGTCACCCCCCTAGGTTATTGAAAAAGCCTTTTTTATTAGTCGCAATAGCAGTGCGCACAGCGCAAGCACATTATTGTAACCAAACTTCAACCGACGGACAAATGGGCGAAATCGGACAACGGGTGGGAGGGAGTGGTGCCTGGCACCCACGGCTGTATTTATCATCTGATAACGAACGGTCGTGCGGTACATTTCAGATAAATTTCCTGCTACCAGCGCAATAAAGACGCCTTGATTGCCCTTCAGGGGGAACATTTCTTGCTTTTTAAGTGTCCCTCGGCGTTGCCCAAGGCTAAAGGCTGCCGAGCCCCTTCGGGGCGGATTTCCGGGGACGCTGTTGCCTGACGGCGCGTCCGCTGTGTCAGCGATTACCTTGCCGTCGCACCTGTGAAGTTCTTTGCCTTGGATTCCCACGGATTCGATCACAGCGTCAATGCGCCTTTTGGCATCCGAATGGGCCTAGCCGCAGACAGGAATGTCCGCGCCCCTGTGAAATTCGCCACGAATCCGCATGCAATTCACCATTCAAAATTCACCATTCATAATTCCACCATCCCACCCCCCGTCTCTGCGGACTCAAACAGCGCCGCCATCACCGTATGACATGCCAGTGAGCGGTCCGGCCATTGGGGGTCTACCTCCCCCGACTGCACAATCCCCGAATAGGCCTCCACCAGCTTCACCACATGGTCACAGGGTTCGACCTTCACCTCCACGTCCTTCCCCATCACATCCCCCAGAAAATAGTGGCCACTGCCGGTATAGGCCCCTTCGTAGGCGGAGAAGTCGCCGCTTCGGCCCTGGCCCGCCACGTGATCGTCCACGCGAATGAGGCCGGTCTCTCCCACGGCTTCAAATTGGGAGCGGTGGGGCAGTTCGCAGCCGCTGTCGAAGGTGGCCATGCGCCCATCGGAAAACCACAGGGTCCCGCCGCAGTGGACGATGGTGTCCACCGAATTCTTCGACACAAAGGTCATTTGCACGCGCTCGGGCAGGGCGTAGTTGTAGCTCCAGAGAATGGCGCCGATGGGATACCAGCCCTGATCGCCGAAGCATCCCATGGGCTCGCGGGTCTTGTCGGTGCGTCCGTTGCCCCCTTCATACCAGGCCTTGTCGGGGTACTTAAAGGAGAAGGCGGCGGTGACGCGTTGCACGGCACCAATGTCGCCCGCCGCAATGCGCTGCTCCATTTCGTGGGTGCGCGTGCTGTGGACCCACATGGTGCCGTCCATGAATTGGACGCCCTGTTCCTGGCACACCTGGATGGCTTCTTCGATACCGTCGGCAAAGGGCTTTTCCGCATAGACGTGTTTGCCCGCCCGGGCCGCTTTCTTGATCCATTCATTGCGCAACGCGCTGGGTAGAGGAATGTAGACGGCGTCGATGCTGTCGTCGGCGAGCAGCTCGTCGTAGGAGCCATAGGCGCGGGGCACCTCGTGCGCTGCCGCCCAGGCCTCGGCCTTTTCCAACGAACGGCTGGCGACGGCCGCCACCTCGGCGTTTCTGGCGTCGTGCATGCCGGCCACCACCTTGGTGGCAATTTCGGCAGTGCTCAAAATTCCCCAGCGAATGGTACGATTTTCCATGATCTATCCCTTTCCATCGGCCTGCGGAACGGCCTGTAAATACTGTTAGAACCCGTTGCGGAACTCGAAGCGCCACCACGTCAATTTCGGTCCTCTAGGATACCACGTAGCATTCCCCCACGCACCACAGAGGCCACGCCCACGGCACTAAAACAGAGAATTCGGTCGTGCCGCGCGATCCCGAGGAACGAGGGTTCGTGCGATGGGGGTGTGTACACCGCACCCTTGGCAAGATTCGATCTCATAGGGCTGTCGGGGAGCGTTACGCACGAACCCGTCAGGACTCGTTGAGACGCGCCTTTATGGGGATCGCGTGGCACGATCGGCACAGGATGTCTGAGTCCCCCGTCACCGCGACCATGCCTCAATATTCACCCGATGATTGGAGTATGCACCCTAGGGAAAGGCGGCACGCAGATCGGCCTCGTAGACGCGGCCTTCTTTATCGGAGGCGAGGATGATCCACGGCGCGTCTGCCGGGAAGGCGTGGCGTGGGCCGGTGACGTTTTGGATGAAGCTGTTGTGCGCGGGGTTGGGCGCGATGACGGTGCGCGGGGCCTCAACCCCATCGGGGTCGGCCGGAATCATGCGCGAGAATACAATCCGCGCACCGTGGGGTGCCGGCAAGGCCCTGTCATTGTCGCCGTAGCCGATGAGCACGGTGCCGCCGTCCGCACTCGACACCACAATGGGCCGACTCGGGCGCGTGGTTTCGCCGAGAATACCAAAGGGCCAACTACGCCACGTGCCATCGGGGTCCCCTTCAAAGAGCGTAAACTGGGCCTTGCCCACCGTATCGACCGAGTTCTTTGTCGCCAGCCAGACGGTTCCCTCGGGCGTAAGCACGGTATTCAGATGGTCGTCGCCCATCTTACCGCCCACGTGAATGGCCGCCTCTTCGTTCCACACCCCCCTAGCCGCACCATCGTCTTGGGCGCGAACCAGGAAGCCCTCGCGCACCTGGTCGGACCAAATAACACCCGTCTTCTTTCCGGGCAGGGGCGTCACC
>JAUIMA010000300.1 GCA_030432675.1 Candidatus Hydrogenedentota bacterium
ACCGCTGGTGAGCTTCAAGACAAACAGCGAGTAGGTAGAAATACTCGCCAGATTGCTGGTGCCGGCGCCGGGATCGAAGTCCACGGTACCTTGAAAGCTCCCCGCCACAATGACGTTGTCCGCGCTGTCAATGGCCACACTCGCGCCGTCGTCGTCATTGGTATTGCCCAGCGCATGGATCCACACGAGATTGCCACTGGCGTCGAGCTTCCAGATAAAAATATCGCTGTCCCCCGCGCTCGTCTGATTGACCACCCCGGCACCGGGATCAAAATCGACGGTCCCCTGGAATCCCGCTGTCAGATAGACGGCCCCGGTACTGTCCAGACTCATGAAACGCCCGAAATCCCGCACTTCCCCATCCACGGTAGCTGCCCAAAGGTAGTTGCCAGCGCTATCCAGTTTTTGAATGTAAAGATCGTTGCCGCTCAGGGATGCGATATTGTCGGTACCCGGACCCGGGTCGAAATCGGCCGTTCCAGTGAACTGTCCCATGGAATAGATATTGCCACTCCCATCCAGAATGATGGCAAAGCCAATTTCGGATCCTGCACCGGTGATAATCTTTACCCAGAGAAAGTTTCCATCGCTATCCAATTTCAATACGAAGGCTTCACTGAAGAACGAGGGTGCCGTCACACTCTGCGTACCTGGACCCGGATCAAAGTCTACCGTACCTAGAAAGGTGCCTGTCACATAGACATTGTCGGCACTATCCACTGCGACCCCGAAGATATAGTCGTAGTCTACGTCGCCAAAGGTATGAACCCAAATCAGATCACCATCCGGGTCGTATTTCCCGATAAATCCGTCGTATTGGCCCGCACTGGCGATGGCATTTGTCCCGGCGCCCGGGTCAAAATCAGGCGTTCCCTGGAAGTACCCGCCCACATAGCTGTTACCCAAACTATCCCGGGCAATTCCCGACGCATTTTCATCCGATGTGCCGCCGATTCCCCGCACATACCCGAAGTCTACGTCCTGCGCTGCGACAGGTAAAAGCCATGCGGACGACAAGGCCCATACCAACACCAAAACAATGCGGCTTTCCGATACCACCTTCATTTTCGGTCTCTCCCACCCCGTTCGCTGCGGTTCTGTCGGTGCCGCGTACTACTAACTACCCTCCGCATCGGGATTCTATTCACCCATACAGACCTGTTCCAGTGTACCACGAAGTCACCCTATTCAGCAGAAGCGCTGAACCATTCCGCTGTGCCGTCGCGGGCAGCCTCTGCTATACTCGGCGACGGGCTCATTGACCGCACAACCAGCAGACGAAAGTGACTATGAACAAACAACCAAGCGTTCATTTTTCCGGAATCGGGGGCACCGCCATGGTGGCCGGGGCACGACTGGCCCTGGAGGCAGGCTGGGAGGTGCGGGGAAGCGACAACCCCCTGTATCCGCCCACCTCCCAAATGGTTGAAGCCCTGGGCGTTCCGGTGGCCGCAGGCTATGGCCCCGTCAACCTGGACTGGCAACCCGACGTGGTGTTACTCGGCAATGTATTGAGTCGTGGCAACGCCGAAGTCGAAGCCGCACTCACCCGGCGCATGCGCTATATGAGTTTGCCCGAGTGGCTGAAAGAGCATGTCCTGCGTGCCCGTCGCTCCGTGGCGATTTGTGGCACCCACGGCAAGACGACCACCACCGCCATCACCGCGCAGGTTCTCGACCACGCAGGACGGGTGCCCGGCTATCTCATTGGGGGCCAGCCCCTGAACTTCGAACATTCCGCCCGACTCGGCGCACCCGGTGCGCCCTTCGTCATCGAGGGAGATGAATACGACACGGCCTTTTTCGACAAGCGGGCCAAATTCCTCCATTACCTGCCCGAGGTGGCCGTCGTCACCTCGCTTGAATTTGACCATGGCGACATTTATCCCGACCTGGCCGCCATTGAACTGGCCTTTCAGCGGATGCTCCGTCAAATCCCCGCCGATGGACGGCTCATCTGTTGTGCAGATAACCACGCGCTGAGTTTGCGCGAACATGCTTTTTGTCCCGTGGAAACGTACGGATTCACCGAAGGGGCAGATTGGCACGGGCTGGTTCTGGGCGTCGAAAACGGTCGCCAACTGCTGCAAATAACCCACCACGGCCAGGAGTATGGCACGGTTAGCACCCCCCTGACGGGACAACACAACCTGCAGAACGTGCTCGCCGCCGTCGCAGTGGGACATTATTTCGATCTGACGCCCTTGGAAACCTGCGAGGGCGTGGCCTCTTTTACCGGCGTCAAGCGCCGTATGGAAACCTTCCTGGAAGCCGAGGGCGTGACCTATATCGACGATTTCGCCCACCACCCCACCGCCATCGCCGAGACCATCGCCGGCGCGAAGACCCGATGGCCCGATGGGCGACTCCGTGTACTCTTTGAACCCCGAAGCAACACCACGGTGACCAATCGGTTCTTCGATGAGCTCTGCGCCGCCTTCTCCCAGGCGGATGAGGTGCACCTCGGTCCCATCTATCGGGGCGAGCGCATACCCGATGAAGAACGGCTGGACCGGGATCGGTTGATCGGTGAACTCGGCGCAGCAGGCGGTGCCGTGTGGGAGGAACCGGAAGCCCTGGCTGCCCACATATACACCACCGCCCAGCCGGGTGACATCGTGTTGATTCTGAGCAATGGCGCCTTCGGAGGCATTTACGATCACGTTCGAAGGCAGGCCGGAGGCTGAGGTTGGCAGCCCTGTGCCCGTTTCCCGTATGCTATAGGGCACGATGTCGACGCCGACGTGTCGGAAAACCACGCTTAATTCTTCGCGACGAGAACCGCTACAAGGAGTACCCCTATGCCCAAGGAAGTGATTGTCTATTCTGGAAAACTTTGTGGTGATTGCCAGAATTTGAAGGCCTTCATGGATGCCAATGGCATCGCCTACGAAGAACGCGACATTCGCGAGACCCCTGCCTACGGCGAAGAACTGGAAGCAAAGACCGGGAAGCTCGGTGTGCCTTACCTCATCCTCGATGGTGAATGGGTCCGGGGCTATGACCCCGGCCAGCCCTTCTCGGAAGACTTCGCCCGTAAACTCTTCGGCATGGACGCTTCCTGAGCCCCACTCCCCCTGAAACGCCAACGCGGCCCCTGGACAATCGTTCCAGGGACCGCGTTTCTGTATGACGCTGCCGCGCGCCAGGCAACTCTACTTACTCAGGTAGCCTTTCGGCGTTTCTTTGGGTGCCGTGTACTCGAAAGGCAGGGCTTCTGGAAGTACCTTCACCGGCGTGGTGAACTTGAGTGGGGTCCCGCCCGGCCCTTCAAAGGTCAACTCCACAAGATGGGCAGTCCACCCTTTCTCCGGGGCGCTCAGGCTCACTTCATAGACGCCCTCGCCCTTACTCTCCAAGGCCTGCTCTTTCCAGATGGGACCTATCGCTTCGAGCCGGAAATCGCGGGTTTCCGGATTGGTCGCCGTCCAAAGCTTAACCGCAACGGGATTGCTGGGCGATTTCACGGTCAACGTGTGATTTGCGCCAAAGGTCCAGCTGTATTCGGGCTGGGGCGTCCCACTGATGATGCCGGCATAGAAGGCCATCAGGGAGTAGAGCGCGTCGGAATCCCCTAAACCATGGTCGGTGTTGGGCACATAACGCAGGTATTTGTCGCCCACGAGATCATCCCAGTAAAACTGAGAGGAATCGGGCAGGAAAAACTGGTCGCCCGCCGAATTCATTACGAGCTTGGGCATGGTGAAGCGCTTGATATAGCTATAGGGTTCCACCAGCTCCAGCAGCTTGTCGTACTCGGGGGTACCCATCCAGTCCATGAGGCCCATGGCGTCATAGTCGCCCACCGCAGGTGCCCAGAAACCATAGGCTTCCCAGTGATGCATAAAAGACGGCTTGACGTTCAACATGTCGATCACGATCGGAACAATTCCGACGACCCGTTTATCCACAGCAGCCGTGGTCCACGTGGTCCAACCCCGCTTGGAACCCCCTGCAACCACGAAGGACTTGATCGTGTGATTTCCCCCTTCGGCCTTGGCGCAGTAGTCCTGGACCGTGTCCATAGCACGCACTACACTCTTGGTCATGGGAAGGCGGGCGGGCCAGTTCTCATCGCCCGTGCGCAGAAACTTATCCCACGTATAGGCAATTAAGGAATCTTCCTTGCGGCCTTTGTCCTCTCCGGCAAAGGTCAATGGCTGATTGGGGATCATCCCCAACTCGATGACCACGGACTGGGTCTGGACGGCAATTCCGGCAAACTCCTTGTTCATCTTATCCGGGGCATCACCACCGTTGGCGCCGCCACCGATAAACAGCAGGGCCGTATCAAAGGATACCGTCTCAGGAATGTAGATTCCGAGCCAGTGCTGCCAGACCGTACGGTCCACTTCATCTTCGCTACGCCACGTCTGAGAGGTCAAATTGATAAGGTGCAGATTCACCCCCTCCCCCGCGTGTACCTTCTCTACGTGATACGCATAACTGTCATCCACCGCATGCACGTAGCGATCGAGCGCGGTGGGATTCTCCACCATGCGTGCGGTCGATTCCCGGGCTTCCGCGCTGGAAAATACCAGCCCCACCAGCAGTATGGCGACACAATATCGCAGTTTCACTTGCATTCTAAGTGCTCCTCTTCCCCCTTGGGGGTGCTAAGATTGACCCGCCCACCCGGACGAATCGTGACCCAATGGACTGCTCACTGTGACGGCCGACGGCGCGCCACCGATGGCAAAACGGCTACTTGGCCACAATACCATGAGGGTTGGACCCGGCGCGAGCCCGGTCGGTTTTAATTGGAACACAAAAAAAACTCCCCTTCCAGGCGGGGCGCATGGATGGGGAGAAACAAGTATTTCCGGAGCCATAAAACGGCCCGAATGGGTATTAGTTACTCGGGCCCGTGGGCAATTGAGGTGCCCGGGGCCGGGCGCTTGGCTGCACGGTGGGCACGCGGGAAGGCGTTTTGCCGACTTGAATTTCCTGAGACGGAAGCACCCGGAAGGGGATTCGGATTTCCGGGCGGTCGGGCAGGTTGGTGGTCACAATCAGTTCTTTGTCTTTCAGCGAGTTATCCACCGGCATATCCGACAGCTTGATGTGATAGTCATTGTCCTTACGCATGATGAGCTCGGCCTTCATGTTCGGAATAGGCGCAATGACTTCCAACAGTTCAAAGGACTTCGCTCGGCCCGGAAGCACCTGCAGGTATTGGGTAGCCCGGGGCGCATCCGCATCACTGTTACTCCGGATGGTTACGACATCAGGTCGAATCTGCAGTGCACCGATGACGTGCCCATAGACCGAAATACTCATCATCTTCCGAGAGGGGTCATCGGTCATCACGGTGATTCTGCCGTTCAACATTCCAGCAACCAGTCCCGGTTGCGTGGTCGCGGTAATGCGGTATTCCTTACCCGGCTCCACTTCTTCTACCTCGGCGCTAAACTGGGCATCTTCTGGCACCACCAGACGCTCGATTTTGAAGGTGTGCCCCTCTTTGGTCGATTTCACCGTAACGGACTGGCTGTGAGAATCGTTGTCCACAATCCGCCCTAGATTGAGCAAGCTGGGCTCGAGCGAGATCGTGGCCACAGAATTGCCTTTAATCTCAAGGATATAATTGGGCGTCTCCGGGTCATTGGACATGACCGTTATCTTTTTGGACTGAACGCCCTGTTTCCCCTTCAGATTAAAGGTCGCGGCGATTGTGGTTTCTTCACCCGGGGCCAGGGTATTTTTCTCTAACTCGGCCACCGTGCAGCCACAGGTGGTTTTCACATCGCTGATTACCAGGGCTTCGTCCCCTACATTCTTGACGACGAAACTCCGCTCCACCTTGTTGGAGTTGTCCATTTCGCCAAAATCATAAACGGGATCAGGGCTCATTATGGCGGGAGCCGCCATTGCGGCCACCGACCACAGTCCGGCGATGGCACCAACCAGCACGCGGGCCACCATAGGCCGTGCTCCATATACACCCAGCATTGTATTCTCCATCCAAATCACGGTGTTTACTCCTGTATTGTCTGGTGGCCTGGGGCCACGTTGTCTTGCCGCACACACCCGTTTTACGGACGAATAAAACCGGGGACATGGACTGCGTTTACTTTACGGTATTCACAAGGACCGGGGTTGCCATGTCATCCGTCATGTCAAAGGGCAGCTGCCGCACTTCCCCGGCCTTTTGATTGTAGAAGAACAATTTTGAGTCCGACGCTTGCCGCCCATGGCCGTCGGCCCAAATGGTGTAGAAATCATCTTGTCCATGGAGGGGACGACGGGCGTACGTGTGGTTCCGCTCACTGCCCGCAGTAAGTTGATGTTCCCGGGTCCAGGTTTTGCCCTGGTCCGCGCTGACCCAGGAAGCAATCTCGCCCCCGGGATTGTAGGGCTGGGGGCCCACTTCGGTGGGGCCAACCACACGCCAGATGCCATCTTCGCCGATAAAGATGGAACCCATGTCGTAGTTATTGTCGGACTCGGTGATGGTGTGGAAGGCCCACGCCTCACCCGTCCAGTGGGCCACGCGCCAACGACGGGGTCCGGATTCGGGGCCAGAGACCCAGCCGCCGGAGGTAACGTGAAGAATTACCGGGTTGCCTTCGGAATCGTAGTTCAGGTCCTTCATGTAGACCAGACGCCCTTCCGACTGGTAATCGTGAATCAGGGCGGGATTTTCAATGGTGGTCACCGGCAAGGTCACGGGACGACCATCTACCGTCGTCCAGGTTTCGCCCATATCCGCCGTGTGCATGTAGTAGAGATTGGTGCGGAAGTTCAGCCCCTTGCCTTCGGGGTGATAATTGAAGGCGCTGCCCACCCGGTTCTTCCAGGGCCAGCTGATCTGATAGTGCCCCTGGTCGATGTGGGACATCTGAACCCGATCACTCCATTCCTTGCCATCGCTACTGGTGCGAAAATACATGCCCCGACCTCCTTCATACCACGTGTGAAGAAAGATGAAGCCCTGCCCTTCGATATACCACGGCTGGGGATAGGAAAAATTGAAGTTGGCGACTTGCTCAAAGGCCGAAATGTCATAGGGCTTGAGACTTTTGAAGATGAAAGACTTGGGACCCCGTCCATGGGCGCTGACGAAGACCCACAGGTGGCCGTCGCTGTCGATGGAAAGGACGGGATTGTCGTGGGCGTCGGTCGTATCCTTTTTGTGGTACACGAGCACCGGGCGGGGCACCTGACCGGTCTTGTGGTCGTAGTAGGACACCATCTCCTGAAGGCTATCCCCTTCTTTCGTCGTGCCGCCATAGACAAAGAAGGTTTTGTCCACTTCCGGGGCATAGACCGATTGGGGAATATGCTTCGCGCAGTAGGTGCCCAGGCCCCCGCTGTACTTGTAGACATACTCATTGCCCGTTTCCTGGTTGGCATACCAGATACCTCGGTAGCCGTCCAGGGGCGTACCGAAAACCGCGTCGTCGGCCGCAACGGCGCTATCGGCCGGACCGATTACGCTGAGTACAGCCACAGCGAGCGTCATTGGGAGGGAAAGGAAACGTACTATCATGGACCCCGGACTTTCGTTTTGATGTGTGATAGGTTCTATGTTATCTTTCGCATCGGTCTGTGCGTGTGGGTGTACCGCACGGCGGGGTTGGCCGATGCCGATCGGCGAGCGTGGTTCCGCCGGACCGGCCAACTCCAGCTACCGGTCCAGCGCTGAGCCGAGCCGTCACGCCC
>JAUIMA010000301.1 GCA_030432675.1 Candidatus Hydrogenedentota bacterium
CCCGCGTGCTGGGCAATCCAGCCGAGCTGGTCAAAGTCTACGTTGGCGCCGCACAGGATAGTCACGGCTTTCTTGCCCGACAATTGGTCCTGTTGTTTCAAGAGGCCCGCCATTCCCATGGCCCCCGAGGGCTCCGGGATACAGCGGCACTTGTTCCAGAGCACCTCGATGGCGGCCGACACTTCTTCGTTGGTGACGGTGATGAACTCGTCGATGAGCACGGCGCACAGGGCATGGGTCAGGGTGCCCGCTTTCTTTACCGCCGTGCCGTCGCAGAAGACATCCACATAGTCCAGGGTGACCGGCTTGCCCGCCTTTACCGCGGCGGCCATGCTCGCCTGCTGGACGCCCTCGACCCCCACAATGCGGATGTCGGGGTAATAGGCCCGGAGCCAGCAGGCCACGGCGGCGGCCATGCCACCCCCTCCGATCTGGAGATAGGCCACGTCAAAGGGGCCCTGGCCACTCATGACAATTTCGTCGCCGATGGTGCCCTGGCCGCCCATGGTGGCGAGGTCGTCATAGGGGTGGACGAAGGGGAGCTGTTCGCTTTCGACGTAGTCAAGGGCGGCCTGCGCCGCATCACTGTAGGAATCGCCAATGAGGATGATTTCCACGTGACGGCCACCATGACGGAGGACTTCGTTCCGTTTCATGAGGGGTGTCGAAACAGGCATGTAGACGCGCGCCTGGATGCCCAGTTTGGCGGCGGCGAGGGCCACGCCCTGCGCGTGGTTGCCCGCCGAGGCACACACGACGCCGCGTGCACGCTCTTCTTCCGTGAGGAGGGCCATGCGGTTGTAGGCGCCCCGCCACTTGTAGGCATGAATGGGCGAGAGGTCTTCCCGTTTAATGAAGACGCGGTCGGCAAAGGGCAGGCTGATTTCTTCCAATGGTGTCGGCGGTGCCACGGCATAAACCCGCTGACGGGCCATGAGTATTTCCTGAAAAAGCTGTTCGCGCATGGGGTTCCTTTAAGGGCAGAGCGTAGTGCTCCTATGATACTGGAATGGCAGGGGCAATTTCGCGAACACCCGATTATGCGCATGGGAAAGGACCTAAAGGACGGAAAGGACCTCAAGGACAGCCCGAACGGTGACACCAGGGGAGATGACGGGTTGGGGGTGCTTCAGGTGGTCTCCATTGCCCATCGTCGTTTACGTCCTTTGTGTCCTTTAGGTCCTTTTCAGCGATAGAAATCGACCTGCCGTCGATGGGGCTCAATAGGCCTGCACACCGAACTTCAGCAGGTGCCGTGGCAACATGTCATCCAGGTTCAGCACGTCGGCGTCATTCAGCTCGATAAGATTAAAGCCGTATTTCTCATAAATGGCTTTCTTCTGGGCTTTGCGGGCAGCGTACTTAGGGTCGTTTTCCAGGCCCCAGAAGTCGATATAAACCTTGCCCGTGGGGACATAGAAGTCGCAGTAGACGTCCTCTTCGATAGGGAGCTTGCGTTCGTAGGCGTGCACGATCTCGGCCATGTAGAGCCAATTGTCGATGAGCATTTCGGCACGGGAACGCACAAAGTGGCCATCGGCTGCGCGGTGGGTGGCTTCAAACTTTTGTCGGAAACCAATCGCTTCGGGTTGGGAGGTGTCTTTGACTTCATCGGGTGCTGAAGGCGTGGAAGTTCCCTTTACTTCTGCGATGGTATCGACAAGTGCCCGGTTTTCCAGTATGGCTTCCGGCCACCGCACGTAGGGTACGCCAGAGCGCGGATCTTCCGACTGTACCCCCCCGACCCGCTTGCCCGGATCGGTCAGGTGCCATCCCTTCAGTCCTTTCTTGACCCACCCCAATTCAGAGAAGATATAGTTACATTTATTGGCTGAGAGCTCGAAGTGTTTCCCAATGCGGGTTGCCGTTAACGTGCCTTGCTTCGGCTTGGTGCTTGCGGGTGCAGGAGGAGCGGGGGGAACCTCCGCGACCACGGCCGTGGCGGTCGATGCCTCCGTGCTGGAAGTGGTGACGGGAGTGCCTTCGGGCCAACCGACGTATTTGCCATACTTGGGGTGCTCAATGTACGTGCCGCCCAGGGCTTCCCCTGCTGCGGTCAGCAGCCAATTACCGTTTTCTTTCTTGAGGTAACCGGATTGCTGAAACGTCTCGAAGACGACCTTTGCTTCCAGATTGTTTCGTTTTGCCAATGCGGTGGTAGAAAGTACTTTTTGCGATGCCATGAACGTGCCCTCCCTTTGTTACCCAATATAACTAACACAGCCTATGCAGTCCGATGGTATCTGAGAGTCTATAGGGGCTGCAAGGCAAGTGAGTTTTGTCTGTGGAGTTCGCCAGAGCCTTCCCCCATGACTCCGCCCAAACCGTCCTTTACGTCCTTTCCGTCGTTTAGGTCTTTTCTCCCCAGAAACAAAAAACGGCCCACCCGGACGATGCCAGGTGGGCCGTGTCGTAGTCTGTGGTTACTTATTCCGTCGATTCGTCCAGGATGACCGCGGGGCCAACATGGTCGGGCATACGGAGTTCGTCGAGGATGTCCATCACTTCCTGGGGGGGCGGGGGCGTCAGGCGCGACACGACCAGGGCCACCGCGAAGTTCAGCAGCATGCCTACGGTGCCGATGCCCTCGGCGGAAATGCCGAAGCACCAGTTGCCAAACCAGGCTTCTTCCGCGCCGAAAATGAGGTGGGCTTTGGTGCCCGCAATGTAGAAGAGGGTGAAACTCAGACCGACGATCATGCCGGCGATAGCCCCTTCGCGGTTGGCTTTCTTGTCGAAGATACCCAGCAGAATCACGGGGAAGAAACTGGCGGCGGCCAGGCCGAAGGCGAAGGCGACCACCTGGGCCACGAAGCCGGGCGGGTTGACGCCGAAGTAACCGGCCACGACCACGGCCACGATAACCATGATGCGACCGACCATGACCCGGCGTTTCTCGTCAGCATGGGGATTGATCAAGCGGAAGTAGATGTCGTGCGCGATCGAACTGGAGATAACCAGCAACAACCCGGCGGCGGTGGACAAGGCCGCAGCAAGTCCACCAGCGGCTACCAGGGCAATGACCCAGGGGGAAAGCTGGGCCACTTCCGGTGTCGACAACACGATGATGTCGCGGTCAATAATGATTTCCGAGCTTTCGGCCTCGGGCGTCAGTTCGAGTACGCCGTTGCCGTTTTTGTCGTCAAACTGGAGCAGTTTGGTTTCTTCCCACTTGACGGCCCAATCCATGGCGTGAATTTCTTCCATGGATTTGCCATGGAGGGATTCCACGAGGTTGTACCGGGCAAAGGTGGCCAGGGCCGGTGCCGTCGTGTAGAGGATGGCAATGAAGAGGAGGGCCCAAAAGGCAGAGTAACGGGCGGCGCGCACATTACGTACCGTATAGAAACGCACAATCACGTGGGGCAGGCCCGCTGTCCCCACCATGAGCGCGATCGTGATAAAGAGGATGTCGAGCATACTCTTATCCCGGAACGGCTGGGTGTACTCCGCAAAACCCAGGTCCACCTGAATCTGATTGAGCTTGGGCATAATGTCCGACGTCACCAGGCCAATCTGGGGAATGGGGTTGCCGGTCAGCTTCAGGGACAAGGCCACAGAAGGAATCAGGAAGGCGATGATGAGCACGAAGTATTGGGCCACCTGGGTCCAGGTGATGCCTTTCATACCGCCGAGCACGGCGAAGAAGCCCACGATGACCATGCCGATCATGACGCCCTGCGCGATGTCTACTTCCAGGAAGCGGCTGAAGACGATACCCACGCCGCGCATCTGGCCCGCCACATAGGTGATGGAAACGAAGATGGCACAGATAACCGCAATGATGCGGGCGGTGTTGGAGTAGTAGCGGGTGCCGACGAAATCGGGCACGGTGTATTGTCCGAATTTCCGGAGGTAAGGGGCCAGCAGCAAGGCCAACAACACATAACCGCCGGTCCAGCCCATGAGGTAAATGGAGCCATCGTAGCCCATGAAGGAAATGAGGCCCGCCATGGAGATAAAGGAAGCCGCAGACATCCAATCGGCCGCCGTGGCGGCACCATTGGCAATGGCCGGTACGCCCTGGCCCGCCACGTAAAAGCCCGAAGACTCTTTCACGCGGGCGCGCCAACCGATATACAGGTAAATCATGAAGGTTAGGGTAACGAAGGTATAGGTCCAGTTTTCGACTGACATGGGACGTGCTCTCTCCTGCAACGTTTCATTGGGATCGCGGGTAGCGATTCTGGGGGTTGGGTGCGCCGGTGGGCTACTTGTCGGCGTGGTGGTCGCGGTCGATCTTGTCCATCATCTTGGCGTAGACGTAAATCATGACGACAAAAACGAAGATGGAGCCCTGTTGGGCCATCCAGAAGCCGAAAGGAAGATTGCCAATTGAGAAGGTGTTGAGAGGCTTGACGAACAGGATGCCCGCGCCAAGGGATACCACAAACCACACCACCAACAGCCAACGAATGAGGCGGACATTCTTCCGCCAATAGTCCAGTTTTTCTTCTTTTTCCATGGGTTCTCTCCAATTGATGTTAGAACAGCTTTCCGGTTATACACCATCACCTGTCGGCATACAAGTATTGTGCCCGGCGGAATGGGCACCCCATGTCCGATGGGATTTCTATATATTCTTGACTTAATGAGTAATAATAGGAATAATTGGTGCGGCGATGTATTGCGGAGATACCACACCATTCACCCGGGGGGCGACCAGGAGGAGTACTACACGATGAAAACGAGGGGTTTCACGTTGATCGAATTGTTGGTGGTCATTGCCATCATTGGCATTCTGGCGGCCATACTGCTCCCGGCCCTGGCTCGGGCGCGCGAGGCGGCACGTCGGGCCAGTTGTCAAAACAACCTCAAACAATTGGCGCTTGTCTTTAAGATGTATGCGAATGAAAGCGCCGGAGCGCTGTGGCCTCCGCTCCATGGGGACGAGGTCTACGGCGACAGCGACATCGCCTGTAATGCCGATTGCAGTCCAGGGGAAGACTACTTCGACTTTTTCGCCGATATGGAAGAAATCTATCCAGAGTATCTGAACGACCTGGGCACCTTGCTGTGTCCGTCCGATGGGGGAAACACCGGCGAGGTGGCGGATGTGGTCTTTCAGATTTCCGATCTCGGCGGCGGGACCTGTCCGAGTATCTGCGAAGGGGCCATCACCAACGCGGATGAGAGTTATGTGTACCTGAGTTATCTGGTGGACCGGGCGGAGGATAGCGACCCGGGCCTTGATGTGGGCTTTCTTTTTGGAATGCCCGCCGTTGGCTATGAGGTACCCGTCCAGCTGGCCGGACTCTTTGGTTATGTTGGCTCGGTCATCAACAAAGATGAAAGCGACGATGGCATTATCACCGAGGAGTTGAATCTGGCGGCCATTGGATTCCCCGGTGCGGGCAATGGGGGCGGTGATAGCCTCATGCGGTTGCGGGAAGGCATTGAACGTTTTCTTATCACCGACATCAACAATCCGGCGGCCAGTGCGCGGGCCCAATCCAATATTGTGGTGGCCTTTGACACCGTGGCATCCAGCATCGGGAGTATGGTGAGTCCCACGCCCGTAGGCAATGGCGTGGAACTCTTCAATCACGTTCCCGGGGGTGCAAACGCCCTCTATCTGGATGGGCACGTGGCCTTCCTGCGCTACCCGAGTGCCTTCCCGGCCAGCGAAGGCTTCGGTACCCTCGCGGGATTCTTCGGACGTCCCTGATTATCGGTATGCCTGGGAGTCAGACTCCTAGTGGTTTGATTCAAGCAGATGGGCCATTATAACGGCAACCTGAATTACCTAAGTTACGGAGGATTCCTCCCCTCCTTGGAGGGGCCGGGGGTGGGTCAACGCCCGAAAGAAGACCGAACCCACCCCTAACCCCTCCCAGGAGGGGAATTCATCACCAGTTTTCCCACAGGTTCAAGCGAACTTAAAGGTCCACAAATCTATTTCACACCACTGGCAACTACCTAGCCCGCTTCGGCGGGCTTTTTTACTTGACAAAGTATTACGCTTGTAATATATTTCAATTACAAACGTAATACTTTGGAGCAACGTGATGAATGAACTACCCCGAATTACCGATGCCGAATGGCGTGTGATGGATGTTTTGTGGGAGCAGGCCCCCCAGACGGCCAATGAGATTGTGGCGGCCCTGTCGGAGGTGGACTGGAGTCCGAAGACGGTGAAGACCCTGATCAACCGGCTGGTGAAGAAGGGTGCCCTGGAATTTGAAAAAGACGGGCGCACCTATCTCTACACCCCGGTGGTGCCCCGGGGCACCATGGAGCAGGGGCTGGTGGGCGGACTCCTGCACGGGGCCTTTCGGGGGAGTGCCGACCGCCTCGTGTTGCGTGCCCTCGAAAGCGGGCAGGCAAGCCGCAAAGAGTTGGACGCCATCAAGGCCTTGATCGCCGACTACGAATCCAACGGGAGCGAATAATCATGAGCGGACAGGTAGGCACGATAGTGGAAGTCTTGGGCATGGGGGTGATTCACGTGGGGTGGATGGGGTTGGTATGGGGCGGGTTGACCGCCCTGGCACTACTGGCCGTCGGCAGGTCAAATCCCCGGCGGCGCTATCGCGTTGCCCTGGCTTGCTTCGGCGTGCTCGCGGCCTTGCCGTGTGGGGCCTTTTTCTGGTCCGCCCACCACGTGGAGGAAGCCCCGACCGCCCGGGTTGTGGGGGACAGGATGACGGGCGCAGTGGGGGAGACCCTGCCCCTGCCCCTTGGGCCATCCTTTCAGGCGTTAGACCCGTTGCCATCAGACGGGGGCACGGTGGCGATGCACGAGGGCGCGCGGGATACCTTCACCTGGAATCAGGCTTCGATGGCCGTGGGTGGATGGGTCTCTCGGATGCACCAGGCATCGCGCAGCTTCGCGCCGTGGATAGCGGGCTTCTGGTTCGTGGGCGTCCTACTGCTAACCCTCCGCCTGCTACTGGGCATGCGATACACCCACCGTCTGCGCCGTCGTGGGGTGGGACCGTTGAATTCTGAATGGGAGCAGGCGCTGGCACGGCTGACCGGCCAGGCCGCCATTCGCCGCACGGTCATCGTCATGGAATCGACCCTGGCGCAGGTTCCCATGGTCGTCGGCTGGTTTCGTCCCATGATCTTAATGCCCGTCGAGCTGCTGACCAGTATGCCCTCCACCCAGGTGGCGCTCTTGCTGGCCCACGAACTGGCCCATGTGAAGCGCCTGGACCCCTTGGTCAATCTCTTTCAGGCGGTGGTAGAGACCGTGCTGTTTTTTCACCCGGTGGTCTGGTGGCTTTCCAAAGAGCTCCGGGAAACGCGGGAGCTCTGCTGCGATGATTGGGCCGTGGCCTGGTGCGGCAGTCGGAGCGACTATGCCCGTGCGCTGGTCCATGTGGCGGAAGGGAATCCCGTGGTGGTTCCCCTGGCGGTAACGGCCACAGGAAGTCCCCTGCGACGGCGCGTGGAGCGTATTCTTTATGGGTCCCCACGGACCGTAGGGATGCCGTGGGCCGGCGCTATGGCTTGTTTCCTGTTGGTCGCTTTGGGGCTCTCTGGCCTGGTCTGGGCCGAGCTCATCCGTGAACAGATCGGAGCGACAGCGACAGAAACTTCGGAGGCAAAGATGGCCGCCGACTTGATCGCAAGGGCTGAGGTGGCCGAGCCTATCATGCCCCCCGAGCCCCCCGAGTCCCCCGAGTCCCCCGAGTCCCCCGAGTC
>JAUIMA010000302.1 GCA_030432675.1 Candidatus Hydrogenedentota bacterium
CTGCTGACGGGAAAACCTCTCGTGCCCAAGTTGTCCCGCATCAATCCTATTTCGGGCTTTCAAAAATTTGTGTCGCTCCGTTCACTCGTCGAGTTTTTGAAGTCTATGGCCAAATTAATTCTCGTGGTGGCGGTTGTCTGGCTTTCCCTGAGAAGCCGACTGGATGAATTCGTGATTCTCATGGCCATGACGCCCTTGGGAATCCTGAGTAGTGTTTCCGCCCTCATCTTTTCTATCTGGTGGCGCATCGCCCTCGTGATGATTTTACTGGGACTGGTGGACTACGGTTACCAGCGCTGGCAGCACCTGCAGGATCTGCGGATGACCTTTCAGGAGGCCAAGATGGAGTCCCGCGAGATGGAGGGCGATCCCCAGATTAAGCGGCGGGTCCGTCAATTGCAGCGGCAGATGGCCACTCAACGGATGATGGACGATGTGCCGGATGCCGACGTGATTATTACCAACCCTGTTCGCTTTGCCATTGCCATTCGTTATGACATGGCCGATATGCAGGCGCCCGTCGTGGTGGCCAAAGGGGCGCGGAAGGTGGCGGAAAAAATCCGCGACATCGCCACGGAGCACGATGTGCCCATCGTGCAGAAGCCCGAGCTGGCCCGGGCACTATTCCGGACCATTGAAGTGGGGCAGCCCGTTCCCGAGCACTTGTTCCGTGCGGTGGCCGAGGTCTTGTCGTTTGTTTACCGCATCGATCGGCGTCAGGCCAAAATCCAGGAGCGTCAGGCGGCCTGGAAAGCGACGGGGAGCTGAGTAGATGGCCGTTCCCGCCAGCCAGATGCAACGACGCGCCAGCGCCTTCTTCGGAGAGAATCAGGATCTCGCCCTGGCCGTAGGCGTTATCGCAATCCTGTTGATTCTTTTCGTGCCGGTGCCTACGATCGTCATCGACATTCTGCTCACGGTGAATATTTCTATTTCCGTGGTGGTCATGTTGAGCACCATCTATCTGCAACGGCCCACCGAGTTTTCCGTGTTTCCCGCGCTCTTGCTGATGCTGACTTTTTTCCGACTGAGTCTCAATGTGGCAACCACGCGACTCATTCTTTCGCAGGGCGATGGGGGCAATGTCATCGATGCCTTCGGGGGCTTTGTGACAGCGGGTAGCCTTCCCGTGGGTATTGTTATTTTCTCCATCCTGGTGATTATCCAGTTTGTCGTAATCACCAAAGGTGCGACCCGAATCTCCGAAGTGGCCGCCCGCTTTACCCTTGACGCCATGCCCGGTAAGCAGATGGGGGTGGATTCCGATCTCAACGCGGGGCTGCTCACCGAGCAAGAGGCCCGCACCCGGCGCCGTTCCATTGAGAAAGAGGCCGACTTCTATGGTGCCATGGATGGTGCCACCAAGTTTGTGCGGGGTGATGCCATCGCCGGCCTCATCATTACGCTCATCAATATTGCGGTGGGCCTGGTGGTGGGCGTGTGGATGTTGGGCCTGCCTGTGGGCGAATCGGCCGAGCTCTACACGCGTTTGACCATCGGCGACGGCCTTGTGTCTCAGGTGCCTTCCCTGATTATTTCTCTTTCGGCCGGTCTGGTCGTTACCCGGACCGTTTCCGACGACAATCTTGGCCAGGACTTGGCCTCCCAGTTGACCCAACAGCCTCGGGCCCTGGGGGCGACAGCGGCGGTCATGGGCGTGTTTGCCATACTGCCCGGCATGCCGACGGCTCCCTTTATGATTGCGGGCCTGTTTTTGGCGGGCCTCACCTTTGTGTCCTCCCAGATGCTGGTGCGGAAAGAGGCATTGGCCCTGGAGACGGCCCAGGAAGCCGAAATCGCCGCCGAAGAGCCGCCCAAAGAGCGCACCGAAGATTTGCTTACGGTCGATCCTCTCAAGATTGAGCTGGGCTATGGCCTCATCACCATGGCGGACCCGGGCCAGGGGGGCGACCTGCTGACCCGTATCCAGGTCATTCGCCAGCAGACCGCCACCAAGATGGGCTTTATCGTGCCCGTGGTGCGCATCGTAGACAACATGCGGCTCCGGCCCAATGAGTATCAGGTGAAACTGCGCGAAGCCGTCATTGCGAGCTACGAGCTTATGCCCGATCATTTCCTCGCGATGAACCCGGGGCTGGTGGAAGAAGAAATCGAAGGCTATCCCACCCAGGAACCCGCCTTCGGGCTACAGGCCGTTTGGGTGCCCGGCCGGGACCGAGACAAGGCCGAGCGCTTAGGCTATACCATTGTTGAGCCGTCGGCCGTGGTGGCGACCCATATCACCGAGCTTATTATGGCCCACGCGGAGGAGCTGTTGACCCGCGAAGATGTGCAGGTACTGGTGAACCACCTGAAGGAAGTGTCCCCCACCGTGGTGGATGAATTGATTCCGGCCTTGCTGACGGCTGGCGAAGTACAGAAGGTGCTGCACAACCTCCTGCGGGAGCGTGTTTCTATCCGTAACCTGGAAATGGTGATGGAAACCCTGTGTGACTACGCGCCCCGCACCAAAGACACGGAGGTCCTCACGGAGTATGCCCGGCACGCCCTCGCGCGCGAGATTTGTGGCGCCTTTGCCGACGAAGATGGTGTGCTCCGGGTGGTCACGCTGGCTCCCGAGCTGGAGCAGGAAATTCTCAATGCGGTCAATACGTCTCAGACGGGGGATTACATCCCCGTGCCACCGGAACGGGCCGATGCCATCAGCGAGCGTTGCGCCACATCCCTACAGCCCCTGGTGGTCAGTGGGCAAGATCCCGTCGTGTTGACCTCTGCCCCTGTTCGGCGCTATTTTAGACGCATCGTAGAGCGGCGAATTCCCAAAGTGGTGGTCTTGTCTTACAATGAGATGGACCCGGCCGTTACCCTTGAAAGCGTTGGCCAGGTGAGCGCATAAGATGGCGCAACAATTCCACAAATTACGGGCCCGAACCCTCGAAGAAGCCTCCCGACTGGTGCGCCAGAAATTTGGACCGGAAGCCTTGATTATTAACACGGCCGAGGTGACCGAAGGCGGAATTCTGGGATACTTCGGTCGAAAGATGGTCGAGGTGACGGCTTCGGTGCCGGTGGACAGCCTGGCATCCCAGGTGCGGAAGCCGAGTGCTGCCCAGCGTCGCTACGCCGAAGCGTCCGGTGCCAAATCGTCGGTGCCGCCTGCGGCTGCGCCAACCGAGACCGTGGCCTATTTTGAGCGCCTCGTGCGGGACGCGCAGCAGCGGATGAATGCCGGGGGGAGCTCCACTGCGTCGCCCCCTGCCGCTCCCCAACCGTCTGCGGTGCCTTCCAGCGCGCCTCGGCAGGCCGCCCCCTCGCCCGTGGTGCCCTTTCCTCAGCAGGAGAGCCGCGCACCCTCGCCCGAGGTGCACCGCGAGCTGCAAGAAATTCGCGAGATGATGGAAGTGCTCTATGCGGAAAGCCCTGGGGCGGGATTGCCCTCGGAGTTTGCCCCGCACTACCGCACCCTGGTGGAGCGAGGCGTCGCGCGAAAAGTGGCGGCTGTCTTGATTGGTGCCGTGGCGAAAAACAGCGATCTTCAACTCATGCGGGAGCAACGGGTATTTCTCGAACGGCTCCACATGGAAATTCGAAAGCTCCTCCATGGGACGGGTGGCCTGGCCCTCCAGGGAGGGACCTGTCGCATTGTGGCCCTGTGTGGTCCCACGGGTGTGGGAAAGACCACCAACCTGGCCAAACTCGCCGCCTATTACTCCGTTCGTGAACGTGCCCGTGTGGCGCTGATTACGACGGATACCTACCGTGTGGCAGCCACCGACCAGTTGAAGGTCTACGCCAATATCATTGGACTGCCCATGAAGGTGGTGCAGGAGCCCCGCGATATGGCCGAGGCGCTGCAGGCTTTTCAGGCCTATGACCTGGTGCTTATCGACACGGCCGGGGGCAGCCAATTTAATCTTGAGCAAATCAATGAACTCAAAGGGGTGTTGGGCTATGCCAACCCGCATGAAACCCTGCTGGTTATGAGCGCCTGCACGCCCCTCGATGATATGCGGAACATTGTTTCCAACTTCAAATGTTGTAATCCCACGGCGGTGTTGTTTACCAAAGTGGACGAGACCCGGCAGTACGGTGCGCTGCTGAGTGTCATGGCCGAATCGGGTCTGCCCCTGAGCTACCTCAGCACAGGGCAAAACGTGCCCGACGATATTTGCATCGCGTCACCCGCCATGGTGGCGAACCTCATACTGGAAGGTACCCTTCAACGTGGTTGATCAAGCACAGCGACTTCGCACGATAGTAGGCAATAAATCCGGGGCGCGGGTCCTCGCCGTGACAAGCGGAAAAGGCGGCGTCGGAAAAACCAACACCAGCGTCAACCTGGCCATCGCCCTCGCGGCACAAGGAAAACGGGTTATCCTCATGGACGCCGACCTGGGGCTTGCCAATGTGGAAGTCCTGCTCGGGCTGAGTTCACTTCACAACCTGGAGCACGTCATTGAGGGGGAGAAATCCATCTCCGAAATCCTGGTGAAGGGTCCGGGCGGCATATCCATCGTACCGGGCTCCTCGGGTCTGGCCCAGATCGCCGACTTGACCGGGGCAGGGCGTCAGAACCTCCTCGGGGGGCTGCAAGAGCTCCAATCTCAGAGCGACTTTATTATTCTCGATACCATGGCCGGCATTGGGCGCAATGCCGTGGCCTTCGCCCTCGCTGCCGATGAAGTCTTGCTGATTACCACGCCAGAGCACCCCGCCATCGTGGACGCCTACGCCATGCTCAAGACCCTCTATGCCAACCGTCCCGAAACCGTCGTGCGCCTCATTGTGAACATGGTGCCCAACCCGGCCCTGGCCCAGGCGGTCGCTACCAAACTTTCCGGCGTCTCCCAGCGCTACCTCGGCCGCAATCTATCTTGCCTGGGCTACCTCGCCCGCGATACCCACGTGAGCCAGGCCGTCATGCAGAGCAAGCCCTTCATGCTCGCCTATCCCCATGCACCGGTGTCCAAATGCATGCACGAAATCGCCAGTCGAATACTCCAGCAGCAGCCCGCCACCGCCGCCAACAAAGAAGGTTTCTTCCGCCGCGTCGCCCAGAGCTTCGGCCTGAAGGGTGGGGCGTAGCGCCTATTCGCTTGGAAGCAGGTACTTCCTGCCTGAGGTGTGGCCGGGGCTCAGACATTCCTGTCTGAGAGGGCGGGCGCGACCGTGAGCGTTTTAAGGTTCATCCAGTTTGAGGGTACATTCGTATCGCCCCACCAGGGCGTGTGTTCCTTTTGTCCCGGTGATGCGAAACCGATGGCCAATAATCTGGATGCATTTTTTCGTGGATGATATAGGAGCATTCATAGCCTTTCGCTTGGCGCGGTCCGCCCCGAAAGGGCACGACAGCGTTCAGCCCTGGGCAAGGCCCAGGGAAAAAGGCCACGCATCCAAATTTTCGCCCTGAAAGGGCACGGCAGTGGCATTTACTTTCCGCGTCGATACGGACCGCCCAATCAACCGCCCCCGTCGGCGCACCAGGCATCCATAAATGAGATAGTTTATCCACCGCGATAGGCCCCACGTCGTGCACCCCCACACGCCAGAACTGCTGGCGAAAAGATCTGGCTTGCCACTCTTTTCTATTTTATTCGTAGTCTCTCCCTAGGTTCTCCCGTAGGTTCTCCAACTTCTCCAGACGATTACAAATCTAGTCTCACAAGAAGCTCGGGTCTTATCTGGTCCGACACTCGCCCCCCGCCCCCAATTATCTCACCCGAATAACAGTCAACAGAGAATGTAAAAAAAGTAGCGCGTCCGACATCGAGGCCCCCTGAGCGGTCATCAGAAATGTCCTTGGCGAATACTCGATAGCAAGGTCTAGGGTTACTGAAATCCGGCCCAAGCATCTCCTCCCTGTTCTCCGCCCAAACAGTTGGATTTGAACTACGTATCCACTTGTCCGCCACTGCGGCAGCCCCAATTCTCAGGCCAATCTCCTTGGCGAAGCGTGATACTTCCTTTATAGCGTCTTCCTCATCAATCCTCACTTCCATGTTATGAGGAATTATTAGAGGCATGCGCGACAATGAAAGCACATCACCAGAATATGCAGATAAAACCACTTTCACAAAACTGCTCGTGCGAAATTCTCCATATTGTTTCTGAAGTCGAAACTCCCATCTCGCATCTGCAAGATCACTAGGATCCCCGCGATCAACAAGCACGTTCTCCGCTTGGAGCATTTCTTCTTCGAACCCCAGTGTGGATAAAAACTCTTGCACCTTCCCACGAGCAATTTCCGCATCTATGGCGTCCTTGTGGGTGAGTGAAGACGGAACATCTTCTCTATGAGACGCCATATATACCACCAACTCCCGGACATCACCACGAATTTGGAAGCATCTGCCGTCGTCTAAATCGATTTTGATGAACTTCGTGCGAACCCCCTCAATTGAAACGCGCGCGTTCTGTCGCAGATTAACACCTAAAAAATCCGCTGACTTAGATAAGTTTGTGCGCATGTTTAACTTGGTAATAATTTCGACAAAGGGACCGCTCTCACCCTGAAGAGACTCGAAGCTAATGAACGGGCCTTTCATTTTTCCATGGCTCCCCTTTGTCGCTATCATAGTGCTCGACGCATCTGCGGTCGATTGAATATTGCCGACGGCATATGTTCGCCCACTATCGGAACTCTGGCCCAGAGTCAGCTCAGGTGCGGAACTGGTGTCCATATCTCGTTCCACTCCGGGGTCTGCCTTGAAGCCCAGTAGGCGACCCACACATATCACGACAACACACACCCCTAACAAGACAACCATAGAGAGAAGCACCAACCGAAGATTCTTCATTTTTACCTTCCTGATCGTATAGTAAGAGATGTCAAAACTCTTTAGAAATGTCCCCATGTTTGACTCGTTAAGAGTGTCCCCCTTATTTGGAACAAATGAACAAATGGGGACAGTCACCGTTAGTCCATTTCCTCTAGGGGAAAAAGACGCCTCTACTCCAGGCCCCGCTGTCATTGGGAAGCCGCATTGATTTGCTCCTGCCGTTTCGACTCGGAATTCGTCGCCTGCCGCAATGCAACGCAACCTTTCACATAATCCAATACTTTTATAGTATCCCTATGGATTATCGACGTTGTCAAGATTCAGGAAGGTGCTCCGGCGGCGCGAAAAGCGGACTATGAATAGGTGCCTTTGGTACGCATGCTGATGGCATTCCATCGGGGTAACCTCTCCGCACGGGAAAGTGCACCAATGGGACGTTATCGCGCTCGATGTCCCGACGTACTCAGAAAACTCGTTGCACCATCTCCGTCATGGGTCCCTTACTTGCCGCCCCAACGCCCATTCCTGCCGGCGAGGATGCCAGCGAGTTTTTCGCTCGTTCCCACGGTCCCCCGTGGGAATGCCTACCTTGCCGCTCCAGCGGCGATTCGCCGAAGGCGAAAGGCGGGGTAGTGGGGTGTTTTGGATCGACCACCAGTCACTTCACCGCGTTTCTCCCGGAGGACCGGAAGGGTAGTGCGTTACACCGGAGGACCGGTGTAACGAGCCAAATTTCGCACCCCCATTTCCTCCCCTTTTGGAAAAACCTACGTTTTCCCTCCTACTATTTCTACTCTGACTCTTCGTCCACTCGTCACGCCACGTCCCTTTCAGCGCGAAGGAAGTCCCTGTGGAGACAGCAGCGTGCGGTAGTGAAAAGGTCCGGGGCCCATTCCTGCCTGAGTAC
>JAUIMA010000303.1 GCA_030432675.1 Candidatus Hydrogenedentota bacterium
TGCCCGGTTGGAGGTCCAATTTACGACAGACCAGGTCCAGTTTGTTCTCTTGGGCCGCGTCGAGGTTATCCGCGTCTTTCCAATAGGCGCAGGAATAGACCATGCGTTTGTCGAGCATCTTGCGGTATAAGTCATTGCCCAAATCATAGTGGCGCTCGGCCACTTCCCGCGAGCGGTGGACACTCTGCAGGTTCAAAAAGCGGGCGCGGAGGTAGGGCACGATCATGCGCCACCAGTCTACCCGGTCGGTAAAATTGGCCCGCAGGATACGGTCGAAAAAGCCCACCAGATCCTCGCAATCCCAATCGCCATCCATATAGGCCTCGCCGAGCCCGAGGCGCCCTTCACTCATAAAGCGTTGGTATACCTGGGGTTGATGGATCTGAATGTCCCAGGGGCGGTCGCCGTTTTCCCGGACGTCAATGACCTCGAGCAAGGCCCGCACCGTGTCGCGGGGGGAGGCCAGGGGTTTCATCGTTTTCTGCATCGCCCCTACATCAATCACCGGGCATCCTTTCATTCTTCACTGGGTAGCATGGAGCCATCGGGGGTGCCTGAACGGGCTTCGATGGACCCCCGTTATATACTTCACTGACCAGCACTTGCAACGGTTGGCAACTTGACACGTCATACGGGGTGTGTTAGACTTTGGGCACCTGTTAGCACTCACAATGGCTGAGTGCTAAATGCGCGGATGCCTACCTATGACGGATGCTCGTGAACTAAACGAACGTGAACAACAGATCCTGCAGGCGGTCGTAAATAGCTATATTACCACGGCCGATCCGGTAGGGTCGCGCTCTGTGGTCAAGCGTTTTGAGCTTGGCCTGAGCCCCGCTACCGTGCGGAATGTAATGGCCGATCTGGAAGAGATGGGCTACTTACAGCAGATTCATACCAGTTCGGGGCGCATTCCAACCGACGCAGGCTACCGCTATTATGTGAACTACCTCATGCATGTGCAGGAGCTTACGCTCCGTGAGCGCAATCGTATTGAGCATGAGTTCACCGAAAAATTGAATGATGCCGATGAGGTATTGCAACACACGAGCCAGTTGCTGGCCCTGATTTCCAATCAGGCCGGTCTGGCCGAGTCGCCGGGTGATGATCACGCCTACGTAAACCGGATCGAGGTCATGTCGGTGTCAACGCACCGGGTGGTGATGTTGATAGTCGATAATTACGGGCGGGTTCGCACCCAGACCGTGAATCTCGACGAGGCGGTTCATCCCGACCAATTACAGGCCCTGAGTCGTTTCCTGAATGACCATCTTTACCGCGTGCGGCTGGATGGTCTGAGCGGTGCGATTGAGAATCAGTTGAAGACCTTTCTGGATGAGCGCCGCAAGACGGCCGAGTTGGCCTTGCGCCTGCTCGGGCTGGCACCCCAGCAGACCCGAAAGCAGCTCTTCCTGGAAGGGGCAGGCCACCTGTTTGCCCAGCCGGAATTCCAAGGCGTGGATCGGGCCAAAGAAGTCTTTGATCTGTTTGAAGAGCGGACGGTGCTGGCGGAAGTGTTGCGCAACGCATTGGCCGACGAGCGCCGTGTGAGCACATCGATCCACATCGGTCGGATCGGAGATGAGTTCGGGTTGGAAGACATCAGTGTCGTGGCGTCACCTTACTATTGTAAGGATGAGCCCATCGGCATGATAGGCGTCCTCGGGCCACGCCGGATGCCTTACTCGCGCCTGACCTCCATCGTGGACTACACGGCGGGCATGGTCAGCCGGATGTTGACCCATCTTGCGCGCTGACGCGCCGTTCAGTGCACCGCGAAGTACCGAATTAACCAACAATTGTAGAAATACGTTTTCATGACCAAAAACAAGCATAAAGATGAACCCATGACGAACGAAGAGGTAGAAAACATCGAAGAGGCCGACACGCCTGTGGATGCCCCGTCGGACGTAGACCCGACGGAAGACGTTGCAGATGACCAGCTCGCCGATGTGGGTGAGGTGGATGTGTTGGAGGAAGAGGCGCTGGATCCGGTGGAAGCCGAGCTGGTGGCCCTGCGGGAAGAGCGCGATGAGCTTAAAGAGCAGGCGCTTCGGGCCCGTGCGGAGTTTGAAAACTATCGCAAACGGATGGCCCGCGAAAGCGATCGAATTCGCAAGACGGCCGCCGAAGGCCTGATGCGTGATCTCCTTCCCATTGTGGATAATCTGGAGCGGGCGCTCAGTCATGTGGAAGACAAGAGCGACGGATTGGCCCAGGGCGTCGAGATGATCGTCAAGCAATTCGCCGACGTGCTGAGCGCGAAAGGTCTCGAAGTGATTCCCGCAAAAGGCGAACCTTTCGATCCCAATATCCACGAAGCCTTGACCCATCAACCTTCCGACGAGTTCCCGGCGGATACCGTGATGGAAGAATTCCAACGGGGTTATCGCCTCGGTGACTATGTGCTCCGTCCCACGCAGGTTGTGGTGAGCAGTGGTCCTGCCGAAGTGGCTGCGGCCGACCCAGAGAATGAAGTAACGGAAGCCAGCGCTTCCGAGAACGAATAAACTGACATCCCAAAGCGTACCGTACTGTATCGCTCCCTGAGCGGAGCGTCACGCATACCATGAGCCAGGCAGCCCCCGTCGGGTTGTATTATCAGGAGGAAAAACTACAATGGGCAAAGTAATTGGAATTGACTTAGGCACCACCAACTCCTGCGTTGCCGTCATGGAGGGCGGTGAGCCTGTCGTCATAGCCAATGCCGAAGGCAACCGCACGACCCCATCCGTCGTCGCGTTTAATAAAGATGGTGAGCGCCTTGTGGGTGCCGTGGCCAAGCGCCAGGCCGTAACCAACCCGACCAACACGATCTTTTCGATCAAGCGTTTTATGGGGCGTACCCACAACGAAGTTTCCACGGAAGAGAAGATTGTCCCCTATACGGTTGGCGAGACTTCCTCCGGTGACTGCCAGGTGGAGATCATGGGGAACACCTACCGTCCCCCGGAAATCTCCGCCATGATCCTGCAGAAGATGAAAGAGACCGCCGAGTCCTACCTGGGTTCCGAAGTGACCCAGGCGGTGATTACCGTGCCGGCTTACTTCAACGATGCCCAGCGTCAGGCAACGAAAGACGCCGGAAAGATTGCCGGCCTCGAAGTGCTCCGCATCATTAACGAGCCGACCGCCGCGGCATTGGCCTACGGTCTCGACAAGAAACGTGACGAGAAAGTGGCCGTTTATGACCTGGGTGGCGGTACCTTTGACGTATCCATCCTGGCCATTGGCGATGACAGCTTCGAAGTGTTGAGCACCAGCGGCGATACGCACCTCGGTGGTGACGACTTCGATCAGGTCATCATCGACTGGCTGGCCGAAGAGTTCCAGAAAGAGCAGGGCATTGACCTGCGTAAAGATCCCATGGCCCTTCAGCGCCTGAAGGAAGGCGCCGAGAAGGCTAAGTGCGAGCTCTCTTCGGCCATGTCGACCGACGTGAACCTGCCCTTCGTGACCGCCGACGCCTCCGGGCCAAAGCACTTGAACTACACGTTGAGCCGCTCCAAGTTTGAGCAGTTGGCCGACCACTTGCTGCAGCGTAGTAAGAATCCCTGCCACCGTGCGCTCGAAGATGCGGGCCTCAGTGCTTCCGACGTCAACGAGGTGATTCTGGTCGGTGGCATGACCCGTATGCCGGCTGTCGGTACCGTCGTGGAAGAGATTTTTGGCAAGACTCCCCACCGTGGTGTGAACCCGGACGAGGTGGTGGCTATTGGCGCCGCTGTTCAGGCCGGCGTGCTTTCCGGCGACGTGAAAGACGTATTGCTCCTCGACGTGACGCCTCTTTCCCTGGGTATTGAGACGTTGGGCGGTGTATGCACCAAGCTCATCGAGCGGAACACCACCATCCCCGTAACGAAACAGCAGATTTTCTCTACCGCTGCCGACAACCAGACGGCGGTGACGATTCACGTCCTTCAGGGTGAGCGGGAAATGGCCGGCGACAACCGGACCCTCGCGCACTTCGACCTCATGGGCATTCCGGCGGCCCCCCGTGGCGTACCCCAGATTGAAGTTTCCTTCGACCTGGACGCCAATGGTATCTTCCACGCTTCGGCCAAAGATCTTGCCACGGGCAAAGAGCAGAAGCTGAAGATCGAAACGTCCAGCGGCTTGTCCGACGATGAAATCGAAAAGATGGTCAACGAGGCGGAAACCCACGCTGACGAAGACAAAGAGCGCAAGAAGAAAATCGAAGTGCGTAATAACGCCGACAGCATGGTCTACCAGACCGAGAAACTGTTGAGCGAAAATGGCGATAAGATCGACGAAGGCGAGAAGAAAAACATCGAAGCCGCTATCGCCGACGTGAAGAAGGCCCTGGAAGGGGACGACACGGCCGCTATTGAGCAGGCCGTCGAGAATCTGACCCAGGCATCCCACAAATTGGCCGAAGCCATGTATCAGGCCGGTGGTGCCGATCCTGCTGCTGCCGCTGCCGCTGCCGCTGCCGCCGGTGGCGCGGCCCCGGAAGATGACGGTGCCTCGGACGACAGTGGTGACGCTGTTGACGCCGATTTCACGGTCGTGGATGATGAGGAAGAAGAAGGGAAATAATTCCCCTTCGCTGAACCTGAATGACTTGTATTGCTCCCCATGGCGCCGTTAAAACGGGGCCATGGGGATGCCGTCTCATAATGCCGAATGGAGCCAGAACCTCATGGCACAGAAGCCTGATCTGTATGAAATGCTGGGCGTTCCCCGTGACGCGTCACAGGAGCAAATCCGCAAGGCCTATCTGAAATTGGCCCACAAGTATCACCCGGACAAGACGGGTGGCGACAAAGAGGCCGAGGAGAAGCTCAAACAGATTAACGCGGCCTATGACATTCTGAAGACTCCGGAGAAGCGGACCCAATACGACCGCTTTGGCAGCACCGACGCCCAGGGTGGTTTTGGTGGTGGTGGCTTTGGGGGTGGTGGTTTCGGCGGGGGCGGCCAGGGCTTCGAAGCGCCTTTCGAAGATTTCTTTGATATGCTCTTCGGACAGGGGGGAAAGCGCGGTGCCGGTGGTGCCAAAGCAGGCAACGATCTCGAGCTTCGCCTTGGAATCACCCTCGAAGAAGCGGCCTTTGGCGCGAAGAAAAAGATTCGCTACAATCGTCGGGAGAATTGTGGCGATTGCAGTGGCACCGGCGCGGCGCCCGGTTCGAAAGCCGAGAGCTGCAGCCAGTGTCAGGGCGTCGGCCAGGTTCGCGTTGCCCACGGATTCTTCAGTGTGACCCGCACCTGCCCCCAGTGTCAGGGTGAGGGCAAGATTATTTCCAAGCCTTGCCGCACCTGCGCTGGCAAAGGGCAGACCAAAAATGCCCGCGAACTCTCCGTCGATGTGCCGCCCGGTGTCGATTCCGGCTCCCGGCTTCGTGTTACGGGAGAAGGTGAAGCGGGCCATGCGGGGGGCCGTCGCGGCGATCTGTATATTTTCATCGACATTGCCGAGCACCCGTTTTTTGAGCGGGATGGCACGACGATTGTTTGTGAAGTACCCATTACCTTCAGCCAGGCGGCCTTGGGTGCCGTGATTCGTGTGCCCACGCTGGAAGGGGAAGCCGAGCTTAAGATCCCGGCGGGATCGCAAACCGACACGCAGTTGCGGTTGCGCAGCATGGGTATGCCTGACCTTCGCGGATACCGCCAGGGCGATCAGATTGTGCGTGTCATCGTGGAGACGCCCGTTAAACTCAGTCGCAAACAGAAAGACCTGCTGAAGGAGTTTGACGACCAGGCCGACCCCAAGACCTATCCCAATCGGACAAAGTTTGAAGCGGATGCCGAAAAGGGCCATAGTTAAGGGGGCAAGCTCCGGCCAGGAAAGCCATTGGCTGAGCACCGGAAGTGTGCATAGAATTGTTCTGTAGTGTATACAAGTGTATAGGTCAACCGTTGACCGCTCCCGTGTGCCATTGATAGAATCGCGATCATATTGCGTGCCCGTTGGGTGCCCGATTCGCGGAACAGCATTATTTTTCGGTGTATCATCACCGTAAAGAAGGAGATAATAAAATGGCATTTGTAGTCACCGAACCCTGCATCAAGTGCAAATACACCGATTGTGTCGACGTCTGCCCCGTCGCCTGTTTTCACGAAGGCGAGAACATGCTGGCCATCGATCCGGAAGAATGCATCGACTGCGGTGTATGTGTGGATGAATGCCCGGTGACGGCCATCTTCTCCGAAGACGAAGTGCCCGAAAAATGGCAGGGCTATATTGAGCTTAACGCCAAATACGCGGCCGAATGGCCCGTCATCGAAGAGGGCAAAGAAGCCCTCGACACGGCCGACGAATTCAAAGATGTAGAAGACAAAAAGGCCGAGTTCAGCCCCGAAGCCGGTGGCTGATTTACTAACCGTCATTCCCAACGGGGAAGCATGATTTCGGTCGTGCTTCCCCGTTTTCTTTTTGCCCGGCTGCGGTGATCGAAAACTCGCAGTTTTCCCGCCGATACGCTACAATGCCGCTATACAATATGTGGTATGTAGAGAGTTGTGGAGACCAGTGATAGCGTGGCCAAAGACCGGGAAATACCCTTATGGGGAGCAACCGTCTGTGCCCATGCTGTCGAAGGGGCCGATTTCCACGCCGATTGGTGGCGGTGGGAACAGGGCGCGGGACACATCCAGGGCGGCGATACCTCCGAACGGGCGGCAGCGCATTTCGAGCGTCATGGGGACGATCTCGCGCTGGCGGCCAAACTGGGCCTCAATGTCCTCCAGTATAGTCTTTCCTGGGCGCGGGTCATGCCCGAGCCCGGTGAAATCGACGACGACGCGGTACGTCACTACACAACCGTTTTTAAGAATATGGTCACGCGGGGCCTGCGGCCGATTGCTGTCCTCCAGGAGCACAGTCTGCCCGCCTGGTTCAGTCAGCGGGGCGCGTGGGAGCACCCCGACGCCACGGCGGATTTCGCCGCGTATGTAGACGCAGTGTACGGCGCGATTGGCGGGTATTGTGATGACTGGATTCCTCACATGGAACCCCTGCTTTGGCTCTCCATGGCCTACGGAGAGCGGTGTTGGCCTCCGCCAACCGGTCATGGACGTCCTTCACGGGGAATGGATGGGCTGGCAAAGGCCCACTTGGCCGCTTTTCGCATCTTGAAATCGGCCAGTCCGAAAAACCAGGTGGCGGTGTCGCTTTATGTACCCCATGTTTACCCACTTGATCCTTACAGCCCGTGGGATGCACGGGCGGCGGAGCATCGCCGCCGATGGTTTACCCATCGCTATGTAAAAACGCTGCGGGCCGCCGCCGATGGCGCGTCCCCCTTTGATTTTGTGGCCCTTTCGTGTCCGGGGAAACTGGGCATTCACGCAGCGCCCTGGCGAATTCGAAACGGATTCGCCCAATACGAACGGGTTCCCGGCGAACCTTGCGCCCCTGATCAGACCGAGCCCGACTGGGCTTCCACCGAAGAACTGATTCGAAGTGTGGGGGACTGGGGCGTACCCCTCCTCCTGACCGGGGCGGGTATCGCCACCGAAGATGATGGAGAACGCTGCCACCACCTCCTTGACCAGATCGATGGCCTGCTGCGACTACGTAAAGAGGGTCTGTCCATCCGGGGCTATTGCTACCGAAGCTTTCTGGACGGCTTCGTCTGGCATCATGGGTATGGGCAGCGCTACGGGCT
>JAUIMA010000304.1 GCA_030432675.1 Candidatus Hydrogenedentota bacterium
CGTGCGCCGTGCCAAGAAGATGAAACGCCAATACGAGGAAGACGGAAAACTCCCGACCACCCTCCCGCAGGCGGTGCAGGTTTGGAAGTTCGGCGAAGACCTCCAGTTGACGGCCCTGAGCGGCGAGGTCACGGTGGACTACAGCCTCCTCATCAAATACCACTACCCCAAGGAAAAGCAATTCGTCATGGGCTATACCAACGGCTGCCCGGGATATATTCCGTCGCTCCGTGTGCTCAAAGAAGGCGGCTACGAAGGCGCGGGTGCCATGCTCTACTACGGCGTCCATGGTCCCCTCATGCCCTCCGTAGAGGACACCATCATGAACACCATCCACGAACTGGCCAAGGATCAGTAGACGATGAAACGCATCGCTACATTGTCACTGTTGGCACTGAGCCTCGCGCTCACGCCTTGGGCCTCCGCCCAGGAAGAAGAGGCCAAGGTCTTCCAGGCCGGTGCCTCCACCAGCAATATCACCCCCTGGTTTGGCACATCGCTCGCCGGCAGTATGACGGACCGCACCGCCACGGTGATCACGGACGAACTCTTTGTCCGTTCCATCGTGATGGACGATGGGGACAATCTCCTGGCCATCGCCCTGGTGGACTGCTGTATGATCGAGCGGCCCATTGTGGATGCGGCCAAGGTACGGGCCAGCAAGGCCACGGGCATCCCCACGACCAACATGCTCGTGGCGGCCACCCATAGCCACACCGCAGGCACCTGTGCCCACGTCTTCCAGTCGGACCCCGACCCGGAATACACCACCTTCGTGAGCCGTCGCATCGCCGATGGCATCACGCGGGCCTGGCAGCATCGCGTCCCCGCCAAAATTGGCTGGGGCAGCGGCTCCGTGCCCGATGAGGTCTTCAACCGCCGCTGGCATATGAAGGAAGGCACGGTGCGGGAGAATCCCTTCGGCACCCATGACGACAAGGTTCAGATGAATCCCCCCCGGGCGAGTGAGAATCTCATTAAGCCCGCCGGACCCATCGACCCCGAAGTCGCCATCCTCGCCTTCGAAAGCCTCGACGGTAAGCCCCTCGCCCTTCTCGCCAATTACTCCCTCCACTATGTGGGCGGCATCCCCGGAGTTTCGGGCGACTACTTTGGCGTCTTCGCCAAGCGCATCGCCGAACTCCTGAATGCGGACGAAAACTTTGTTGCGTCCATGTCCAATGGTACGAGCGGCGACATTAATAACGTCAACTTCGCCGTACGGGGTGAGAAGCGGGCCACGGGCGAGCAGATGAATATCGTCGGCAACAAGGTGGCCGCCGAGGTGTTGCGCGCCTATAGCTACATCGAGTTTCAGGACTGGGTACCGCTGAATGCCATTCAGAAAGAAATCACCCTCGGCATCCGAAAACCCACGCCCGACGAAGTAGAGGAAGCGAAGGCCATTCTCGCAAACGCCCAAAGCGAAAACCGCAAGCTCAATTCCTTCCGGGAATACTACGCCAACTGCACGGTGGACCTTGCCGAATTTCCCGACACGGAAGACCTGATCCTTCAGGCCTTCCAAATCGGTGATCTGGGCATTGCCGCCATTCCCTGTGAAACCTTCGTGGAGATTGGACTCGCCATCAAAGCCGAGACCCCTTTCGAGAAGAGATTCACCATCGAGTTGGCGAATGGCTACAACGGCTATCTTCCCACCGAAGCCCAGCACGCCCTGGGCGGCTACGAAACCTGGCGGGCCAAGTCCAGCCGCCTGGAGGTCACCGCCGCCAATGTTATCCAGGAAACGATCTTGGGGTTGCTGAACGAACTGAAACAATAAACATAGGGCAGGATCGCGGACTCTCTTGTCCGCGGCAAAGTGCACGAAGTGGGCGACGTATCGTAGCCCATCGCTGCATAGCCGCAACCAAAGATTTGAAACCACGAATGGACACAAATTTACACGAATACGGTCCGTCCATACAGGTGAAACGCGACGATACGCAGGTTGGCTAACGTGGGATAGGCTTCCAGCCTGTCACGTCGCTCGCTCAAACCGTCCCGCAGGGCGGGACGCCACGAGTAACCGCTGGAATTGGATAGCGGGCGTTCTACGACCTAACGTTTTCTGGTACGTCGTAGACACCTTACGTCAGCCTGGAAGGCTAACCCACTCTGGCGCACCTTCACAAACCGAAACGAGTCCCAGCGGGGCAAGAGCGCTTCGACCTTCGTATTTTGCAATACGGCAAAAATCACGTTGGCTGGGCCAACATCGGAAGAAGTCGCCAGAACGGCAGCACCGATGGATTAACAATGCTTTAACCTGTAAGGATTCTATCTCATGAACAAACTTCTCCGTATCGGCATGCTCGTGCTACTCGGCCTCCTCGCGCCCGTCTTATCCACATCCGCCCAAGAGCCGGAAAAAGTCTTTAAGGCGGGCGTCGCCAAGACAAATATCAGCCCCTGGCTGGGTCTTTCCATCGTCGGTTATATGAACGACCGCAAGGTCGCCGGTATCCACGACGAGATCCACGTCCGGGCCCTGGTGCTGGATGACGGCACGAACACGTTGGCCTTCGCCGTCGTCGACAGCTGCCTGGTACCCCGGGAAATCCTGGACGCCGCCAAGGCCCGCGTGCCGAGTGCCGCTGGTATTCCCGTCGAAAACATGCTCATATCGGCGACCCACACCCATTCGGCACCCTGCACCTACCCGGGCTTCCAGTCTCAGACCGACCCCGAATATGACGCCTTTCTTGTCCGACGTATTGCCGACGCTATACTCCAAGCCTGGCAGAAGCGGGTGCCCGCCCGTATTGGCTGGGGTTCGGGCTCCGTCCCCGACGAGGTCTTTAACCGGCGCTGGTTTATGAAAGAGGGCACGATCGGCCCCAACCCCTTCGGCAAAGAAGGCGAAACCGTTCGCATGAATCCTCCCGGTGCCAGCCCCGACATGGTGAAGCCTGCAGGACCTATCGACCCCGAAGTCGCCTTCATCGCGTTGGAAACGGTCGACGGCAAGCCCCTGGGTCTACTCGCCAACTACTCCCTCCACTATGTGGGCGGCACGGTTGGCACCGACATCTCTGCCGACTACTTCTCCCTCTTTGCCGATGAAATCGGACGCCTGCTGGGCGGTGACGATAGCTTCCTCGCCATGATGTCCAACGGCACGAGCGGCGACATCAACAACATCAATTTCGTATCGCCCCGTGGCCCGCGTAAACCCTATGAGCAAATGAACATTGTGGCCAACAAGGTCGCCGCAGAAGTACACCGTGCCTATTTCGATGTGAATTTTCAGGATTGGGTGCCCCTGAAATCGGCCCAGCGTGAGATCGACCTCGGCGTCCGCAAGCCCTCCGAGGAAGAAGTGGCGGAAGCAAAAGAAATCCTCGCGGCGGCCGAAGGGCGAGAATTACAGGGACTGCGTGAAATCTACGCCAACGAGACCGTCAAGCTGGCAGACTTCCCCGATTCCAAGGACTTGATTCTCCAGGCATTCCAGATTGGCGACTTGGGCATTGCCGCCATCCCCTGCGAAGTCTTCGTGGAGATCGGCCTCGCCATCAAGAACCAGTCCCCCTTTGGCCAATCCTTCACCATCGAGTTGGCCAACGGCTACAATGGCTACCTCCCCACCAAAGAGCAACACAGCTATGGTGGCTACGAAACCTGGCGCGCCGCCTCCAGCTACCTCGAAGTCAACGCCGCTGAGGTAATTCAGACGACCGTGCTGGAACTTCTGGCGGCATTGAAGCAATAGTTCAACGGCCACGTCGGTGCGGTCCCCGGGGACTGCACCGACGTCAAGCGCCTGAAATCTGAAACATGATCGCGGGGGCGAACCGCACTACGTAGCCCGACGAAACCCATTCAGACGTCGGGGACGGCCATAGTGGGTTAGGCGTCTCGCCTGACGCAAGGCCCAATATTACCATCACGGGCATGGGCCGTAGGCGAGTGAGACCTCCGTCGTCCAAGAACATCCCGCTATCCCGTGGTCTCGAAGACATGCCATGACAAGCGGGACGCTTATCCCACCTGAACGCCCCGGCAGTCCCCGCCTACGGAAAGCGCAGCACCCCCCACTGCAGGTCAGGCTGAGCGCCATACTCATGGGCCCACGCACTCGTCTCGCTACGGACACCCATTCGATTGCGTACGACGTTCATTTCCAGGCTATCGCCCCGCCGGAATGAACCAAGCATATCCATGGGTACCCGCACGACGGCGGACCAGCCCTGGTCATTGCGTTCGGCCACCGCGTCCCAATCGCCATTCCATCCCCCGTCGTAGGCTTCACTGTCGTATTGGGTGCCCAGGGGGCTGACCACCAATCGAATCGGCGCTTGCTCGGGACGTTTAAACCAGAGTTCCACGCTTTCCTGCTTCCAGAGGGGGGCATCCCGCGTGGTCAGGTCGGCCACAATGGTGTCGGGCCGGGTTTCACGGGCCTGGATACCGAAATACAGCGCTTCCCGCGTATGGGTCACCCAGACGCTGGTCGGCGCCTCGGCAAAGTAGGGTTTGGCATCGCGCAACAAAAAACTGTGACCCTGGGGCACCTGGGCCCACGAACGTCCTTCGAAACGGGGCACCATGGGCGGTGCCTGGACCGCGTAATGAATGTCCATGGCCGGTGGGGCCTTTTCTCCAAAGACGCGCACGTCGCGCAAGACCAGGGGAGCGCGCTCACCGGTGGCCGTCAGTCGCAGTTCTGCGGCATGCGCGGGCGGATCCAGCCAAACCGGACCGCGCACTTCCGCCTGCTTTCCATTCCCCTCCCAACGCGCGACCGTGTCGAAGGCGCCCTCGGCCCCATGGGCATCGAGGGTCAGCTGATTGATACCGAGGCCTTCGAAGTCGATACGGCGCACCGGGGCCTGTCCGTCAAGCAGCGCCAACAGGCACACGACCTTTCCGTGGGCATCTTCGTAGCCGGGCAAAACAGGCACTTCGATAAGGGGCAGCTCCGAGCCTCCCGGGCGATAGTAGCGCAAATCTTCCTGAAACAAAATCGACGCGGGCACAAAGAGCCCCTGATTGGCGATGGTATCCAGAATGCGCTGGTAGCGGTCCGCCGCCGCGGTACCATCCATCAACTGCACCTGCTCCACCAGCCGCTGTAGCTTGCGCAAGGTGCCGTCGCTCCCCTCGCGGGAGAAGTCATATTCCAAGGCAAGATAGTCGGTCAAGATACGCAGGCGGTCACGTACCATGAAGGCGGTCGTTTCGTCGGCTTCGAGAAAGGCCCGGTTTTGCCCCAGGAATTCGGCGTAGCCTGCATACACTTCCTCAGGTGAATGCCCCGCCAGGGTCTGGCGATTCAAATAGGCCACCAGGGCCGATTGGACCGCCGCGCCATCGGGTTCGGCCAAATCCGCGCCGAAATAATCGTTGAGCCACCGGAGCCAGCTATCTCCCCGGTCTGTGCCCGACCACGCCATAGCGATCAGATGAGACGCCGAATCCAAGGATTCCCCATAGGCTACGAGCCCCCCGTCGCGCCCTGCCCCGTCTTCCAGGGACTGCACCAGCGCGTGGATACTCTCCGGGGTACCGGAGGCCGCAATCACCGGCGGCGTTGTGATCAGCCCCGTCAATTGATTTAATCGGGCCTTGGCCTCGGCGGTGGTCGCCAATTGAACCCGGCCCAAGACCTGAATCGAATCCGGAACCCGTTCCGCGACGCCCTCGAGCCCATAGGTGCTGGCGGCCTGGGAAGGACTGAGCAGATCCGCCCACATCATGAGGGACACATCGTCCTCTACGGCACGTACCGCTGTCTCGAGGACGGATACCGTCTGCACAAAGCGCTCCGGATTGCTGAGGCCCGCGCTGAGTGAACGGGTGTCCGTATTGAAGCGCCCGATGCGCCCATGGTCCAGGTGCAAATAGCGGGGCTCCAAGACCGTAATCACCTGCGCGAGCCGTTCTTCCAGCCAGCGCAGCGCCTGGGGATCGGCGAAGGCCAGGGAAGACGAGTCGGCGGTGGCGATGCTGTAGCGCACGGTCACCGTGCCACCGTTGGGGATCTTGCCCTCCAGCTCGCGCCAGATACGCCACCGGGGTCCAGCGGGATGGAAGGGCGCCTGGATGGCAGGCCCTTCGAGCCAATAATCCTCTCCCATCGCTAAGGGTACCCCGCTGATGGTGACTACAATGTCTTCCGCCGAGGCAGCGATGATGTTTGGGTACCCAAGCGCCACATCCTCCACACCGTTAAGGGTAATGGACTCCGATAGGGCGCGGCCTTCGATGAGCATGGGGTATTCCCGGAGAATTTCTTCCATCCCATCGAGGGTGGAAAATACCGGGATGGGTTCCATCCGCGCGTCCCGCAGGGCGTCAAAAGCCCGCTGCCAGGTCTCGGCGCGGACCCCCGTCAGGTCGTAGAAGTCGTCGCTCTCGACAAAAACGTGGGTCGTGCGGAGGGACGCCAGTTGTTCTATTTCCAGGGGGGTGGGCACATGGCGCAGGTAAACACCCCGCACCGCGAGGGTCGGCCAGTCCCGCATATCGAGGTAGGGTAAATTGGCCCCATACTCCGCCACCAGTCCCGCGAGGGCATGAACCCCATAGGCCAGCCCCGCCTCGTCGGCCGCCACGAGGACGACGCCCAATTTGTCTACCGTAATCCGATAACCCGCCGGGGGCAGGGTGTCACTATCGGTGTAGTAGCGTCGAAGCTTTCTTTTCTCCAGGGCACCCCGATGAGCCACGGTCGCCAGGTAGACGGCCTTGGGCACCTTGTCCACCCGTGATGCGGGCGCCACCTGGGGATCCCCCGCCAGTGCGGGTGCGAGGGGGGCCAACAAAGTGTCCCGCTGCTCCACGAAGGCATCGGGAAGGACGACCATGGTGTCGCCCCGCAGATAGAAGGTGTCGTCTTCGTTGACGGACAGGTCCTTTGGCGTGGGCGTCAGTGCCAAGGCGCTCAGGGCCAGGAGAGAGGAAACTAACCACATAACAGCAGGTCCTTTATCATTGCCCCGTCACCCCGGCGCTCAGGTCTCTCGGGTTATCAGGTAGTTGGCCAAGTCACGGAATGGGTCGGCCGCCGTGCCAAAGGATGCCAGGGCTCCAATGGCCGAGGCCACGGCCTCCTCCGCGAGGCGTTTGGACTCATCGAGCCCCACCAGCGCGGGGTAGGTCGATTTATCGCGAGAGGCGTCGCTCCCGATGGGCTTACCCAAGGCGGCCTCCGTGCCGACCACGTCGAGGATATCGTCGGTGATTTGAAAGGCCAACCCGAGATGTTCGCCGTAGACCGTCAGGGCCTCCACCTGGGCTTCCGTGGCGGCGGAAGCCATGGCCCCGGCGCGAAGGGCCACCCGAATGAGGGCACCCGTCTTCGCGCGGTGGATGCGCTGGAGCTGGGCCATGTCGAGCTGTTTGCCCTCGCCCTCCAGGTCATATTGCTGCCCGCCTACCATGCCGGCCACGCCAGCGGCACGGGCGATTTCTTTGACGATGGCCGTAGAACCGGTCTCCGCCGCCATATCGAAGGCCATGGTCAGCAGGCCGTCACCCGCGAGAATGGCCGTCGACTCGTCGAAGGCCTTGTGACACGTGGGCTTGCCCCGCCGCAGGTCGTCGTTGTCCATGGCGGGTAAATCATCGTGAATCAGGGAATAGGTGTGGATCATTTCGAGCGCGCAGGCCACGGG
>JAUIMA010000305.1 GCA_030432675.1 Candidatus Hydrogenedentota bacterium
GGCCGGGGCAAGCCCGCGATCACCAACGGCATCCGCGGGCTGACGTACACCGAGGTCACGCTGCACGGCCCCGATCAGGACCTGCACTCGGGCATGTGGGGCGGCAAGATGCCCAACCCGATCAACGAGTTAGTCAAGGTGCTCGCGCAGCTGTGGGACGGCGATCGACGCGTGACGCTGCCGGGGTTCTACGACAACGTGCGGGATGTGCCCGACGAAGAGCGGGCGATGTGGAAGACGCTCGGGCTGGACCCGGCGAGGTCGCTGAAGGCGATCGGCTTCGGGTGGAAAAGATCAACACCCCCGTGGGCGAGCAAGTCGAGCTGGACAACGTGTGCCTCTTGGTCAAAGAAGACGGCATCATCGCTGAGCCCGACGCCCTGAGCGGTGCCCGAGTCGTGGCGGAAGTCACGGCCGAAGGCAAGCGCAAGAAAATCAAGGTGTTCAAGAAAAAGCGCCGTAAAAACTACATGCGCACCTATGGACACCGTCAGCAATTCAGCGAAATCACGATTCGCGCAATCAAAGCATAAGGGAGTAGGTATCTCATGGCACACAAAAAAGCAGGCGGTAGTTCCCGCAACGGTCGCGACAGTGAGTCTAAACGTCTTGGCGTAAAGCGTTACGGCGGCCAGAAGGTCATTGCCGGTAACATCATCGTGCGTCAGCGTGGCACCAAATTTGCCGCCGGTAAAAACTGCGGCCTGGGCAACGACCACACCCTCTTCGCCCTCTCCGACGGCGTTGTACAGTTTCGCTTTTTCAAGAAAGGTCGCCAGTGCGTTGATATTGTTCCCGTTGCGGAATAATTGAAGCCCGGCATCTCCGATTACCATGTTTGTCGATCGTGTTCGAATTAAAGTAATCGGTGGTCGCGGCGGCGATGGCTGCTGCAGTTTCAGAAAAGAAGCATACGTCCCCCTCGGCGGCCCCGATGGCGGAGACGGAGGAAATGGCGGCGATATTATTATCGCTGCCGCTTCTCGTTTTACGAGCCTTACGGACCTCCGTTATCACCCCCAGTGGAAGGGCAACCGAGGCACCCACGGCAAGGGCAAGGCCCTCCATGGTCGTGGGGGCAAGCCCACCGTTGTCCATGTCCCCTGCGGCACCGTCATCCGTGATTTTGACACCGGGGAGTTTCTTGCGGACCTGACGGAAGACGGACAGACTTTTTGCGCAGGCGAAGGAGGCAAGGGTGGCAAGGGGAATACGCGCTTTGTCACCGCCACCAATCGTGCACCGCGCTTTGCCGAGCGGGGTGAACCCGGTGAAGAGCGGGAATATCAGCTCGAACTGAAGCTCATCGCCGAAGTCGGCTTCGTGGGGCTACCCAATGCGGGTAAGTCCACCTTGCTCTCGGCGATTTCTGCGGCGAGCCCCAAGATTGGGGCCTACCCCTTCACCACCATTACCCCCAACCTCGGCATCGTGCCCCTGAGTGATTATCGCACCCTCGCTGTGGCGGACATTCCCGGCATTATTGAAGGCGCTTCCGACGGCAAGGGATTGGGCCACGATTTCCTCCGCCACATTGAGCGCACCCAGGTGCTCCTCTATCTCATTGACTGTGGGGACGAGGACCCCGAAGAAACCTTCCGCACCCTTCAAGGTGAGCTACGCCAGCACAGCGACGTCTTTGAAGACCGTCCCTACCTGGTCGCCCTGAATAAAATCGACATCACCGAAAACCGAGAACTGATAACCGACCTCTCGGCGCGCTTCCCCAAGGCCCATTTTATTTCCGGTGCCACGGGTGAGGGCATCCCCGACATGATCGAGGCGCTCTGGCAGGCGGTAGACCGGGTTCGCCGCGATGTGGCCGAAAACCCCGAGCCGGAACCGCCCGAGCGGGAATACACCTATGTGGCTCCCTTTGAGGTGGAAACCATGCCCAATGGCTACCGTATCGTGGGCCAACGTCCCATTCGCGCCGTACGCATGACCGACTTCAGCAATCCGGAGGCCGTGGTCCACTTGCAGCAGGTGCTGGAAAAGATGGGCGTGTTTCGCGCGCTCAAGCGATTGGGTGCCGAGGCCGGTCAGACGATTGTCATTGGCGATCTGGAACTTGAGTATCACCCGGACTAGGACCCATACTACGCCGCAACTGATGACCCTGAGCACGACACCAAACTGGTAGCGCGCATGCCAAAAAGAATGCTGACGAATGACCTTTGACCCCGATGCCCTGGACACGCTCGTACTGAAGATAGGCACCAGCCTGTTGAGTGGCCGCCTCGCTTTCGACGGGCACGTGATGGAATCGGTGGTCAAAGAGCTGTGTCTGCTGAAGCAGCAACACGATATCAACGTCTTGATCGTCAGCTCCGGTGCCGTGGGCTGTGGCATGAAGACCCTCAACCTGACCCAGCGCCCCGAGTCACTGCCCGACAAACAGGCGGTGGCGGCTGTTGGCCAGGCAACCCTCATGCACTACTACGAGACCCTCTTCATGACCTATGGCGAGGGCCTTCATACGGCGCAGGTGCTTCTCACCTTACGCGATCTCGATCAGCGGGACAGTTACCTCAACGTCCGCAATACGATTCGCAATCTCTTTCAGATGAAGTCGGTCATTCCCATTGTCAACGAGAACGATTCGACTGCTGTGGACCAGCTACGCTTTGGTGACAATGACACCCTTTCCGCGAAGATCGCGGCCAAGCTGAGTGCGGGGCTGCTGGTAATCCTGAGTGATGTGGATGGCCTCTATGCCGGCAATCCACAGAAAGACCCCGAAGTGCCCCATATCCCGGTGGTGAACGAAATCACGCCCACCATCGAAGAATATGCCGGAGGTGCGGGCACCCTGACCGGCACCGGGGGTATGCGGACAAAGATTGAAGCGGCGCGCATCGCCATGGCGGCGGGTGTGCCCACGATCATCGCCGACGGCCATACCCCGGAAGTGGTGCGCAATGTGCTCTCCGGTACCGCGCGGTGTACCTTGTTCCAGCCAGGAGAAGCCGCTCTCTCCCACCGAAAGCGTTGGATAGCTTTCGGTCGGAAGATTGCCGGCACGATTCGCATTGATTCCGGGGCCTGTGACGCCATTCTGCAACAGGGGAAAAGCCTACTCGCGGCAGGCGTGGTGGCCACCATTGGTACCTATCGAGAAGGCGACTCGGTAGAAATTCAGGATGAGGAGGGCACCCCAATCGCCCGCGCCCTCGTCAACTACTCGAGTGAAGAAGTCCATCAAATCATGGGCCGCAAGAGCCACGAAATTATTGCCATCGTCGGCGGCAAATCCCACTTCGAAATCGTCCACCGCGACAATCTCGTCATCATCTGACCCCCAGCGCTCAGTCCTTCATGACATCTGGCATGGGAGGGCCGTCATAGGGCGCGGCACCCGGGCCTTCGGGAAGCTCAGACACGGTCAACAGCGCCGGGTCCGTCGTTTCCGGGGCTAATATCATGCCGTGGTAGCGTCCCATCCAATAGGCATCCAGCCACCCCGAAGGATCGACGACCACCTTACCCCCGTGTCCACCCTTCATCGCCTGTGAGGAATCCGTCCAGCGGATTGGACCCCGAGAGCGGGGTGAGAAGGAACGCCCCCCTTCCGCATACGGCAGGTATCCGGCCTGGGGCAAACGGTCTGACCGATAGGTGTTATCCCAATCATGGCTGACTAAGTCGAGGGGCCACTCCCGCAGGTGCTTCACGGCAGGACCGGTCTCACAATCATGTCCCGTGAGCGCGCCATAAATAAAGTTAAACCAGGGAATCTGCTCGATACGCTCGATCTCAAAACTACGCGCCAGGCTCCGCTGGTAAATGCTGCGCAGGTAGGGGTCGGTCTCATATTGGAGCAAGGGGTAATAGACGTAAAAGGCCAGGCGATCATCGGAGTGAAACAAATAGCCGGGTCCGAGCAACTTCTGCCAAATCACCTCTTCATGATAGCCACGACCAATCAGCTCATCGAGGCCTGCCTGAAATTTTTTATCACCCGTGATATGGATCGCCGTCCGGAGATAACTGAGAATCTCAAGGCCATTAAGCCCCCGGGCGTAATTACCTTTATCACTCGCGAAATACTCGGGATCCCATCGGGCCCAGACGGTCGGCTTTCCATCCAAATCACGCAACACCCAACCGTTGTCCATAATGTGATTCATCATACGGCGAACGTGGTCACGAACCTGAACTTTCTCGGTCTCGTTGGCCACGAGGTCGTAGAAAACGCTGGCGTAATAGAACTGGGCATCCGTCTCGTCGCTGGAGGTGTCTCCTTTCCAGGCCCACTTTCCATCATCGGTCGGGTTCCACTCGGCGGGATAGCCTCCCGAGCCCCCCTGGGCCTGGTTGCCCGTCTCGCCCACCGCCCACACGGATCGGGCAGGAAAACCGTCGATCGAAGTAATCTCCTCCGACCATTTCATGGCGTTAAAGCCGGCTACGGCTTCGGCACGGGCCACTTCGTCGCCTGTGGCCGCGTACTTAAAGGCCTGGGAAGCCCAGTAATGGGTGCTCCAGCCCACGTCGTTATCGCTTACTTCGCGCACCCAACCTTCGCCCTCTTCGTCCCACTCCAACTTGTGGACAAAGGCCATGCGCTTCTGCCCCCAGGCCGTGAGATGTTTCGTGTAGTAGTCCGCCTTCTTTTCGAGGGTAAAGGGCACGTAGCGAATCACGGCAACACCGGTATTGGTCCCAATGTAAACGCGATCGTCATGGGCCACAATGGCATTCACCCGATCATCCGCCAGCCATCGCGAACCCGCGAAATAATGAAACTCGTCCCCAACGACCCGAATAGCACCGTGGGTCGTGCCAATCCAGAAATCCCGCTCCAATCCCGGAGCGAGGGTCGTGCATTCTTCATGGGGCAGGCCATCGGAACCGAGCACCTGGGTCGCCGCTGTGCCCCGTAACACGCCCAGCCCGGCATGGGTCGCCACATAGAGCCGACTCCCCACCGCGAGGGTGGCACGCAGATCTTTCGAGGGGAACGCGCCGAACTCCACTACGTCCTGGTGATTGAAGTGCTTCCCGTCAAAGGTAAAGAGGCGATCATAAGCCAGGCAATAGAGGGTCTCGGAGTACACAGAGAGCCCTTGTATGGGTCCCGGGCTCGATTTCCCGCCAGGCAGTGTAACCAGCCCTTCTCCATCCACATAGAACAGGCCACGCGGCGAAGCCACGACAGTCCGACCGGCAAATTGAATCACATCAACATAGCGCCCCTCGCCCACCCGGCTCCAGGTGGTGCCGTCGAAACGGTGAATGGCCTGCTTGGTAAGGACCCAGAGGTCGTTGCCAATGACACGCATGCGCTCCACATATTCCGAGGGCGCACCCGTAATCGCCACGAAACGACCATGGGCGTCCAAACGCCGCACCCCATCTCCGAAACCCGCGTAGAGGGTCCCTTCTATAGCGGCCAGGGCCCACACCGGCCTTTCGACAGGCAGGATATGACCCACTTCCTGTTGGTAAACAGCGTCCACTACGGGCTCCCAGGAGGGGAGCGCTTCCGTCCGGCCTTCCGTGGCGTGGGCCACACCAATACACCACAAGACACACAACACCACATTGCGCAGCAAATTCATTCTCAGGCTCCTTGTCCTCATACAATCAGATTGACAGGTGCCCCTCCCCCGATACGGCGTCCCACGCGTGCTATCCTGACTATAGCGGCATTCGCCGTCAAAGGCATATCTACGGCACGCATTTAATTAGCCCCACCAAGTACGTTAGCATACCAAAAACCTGGCCGAGGAGTCTGCCTGTGAAATTCGACCCTGTTCGTTGGGATAAGGGCACGCTGACCATCATTGATCAGACCCAATTACCCACCCGACTCGACTATATTACCCTGGACACCCTGGATGCGGTCTGGGATGCTATTAAGCAACTCAAGGTCCGAGGCGCGCCCGCCATTGGCGTGTGTGCCGCCTTCGGAGTGCTGGTGGGCATCCAGCAACGCCAGCCCGCCACGCTTCAAGCGGCCCGTCACGCGGTGACGGTTATCGCCGATCACCTCGCCACCACCCGCCCGACGGCGGTCAATCTCTTTTGGGCGCTGGAGCGCATGCGCACGGTCTCCGTATCGGGCAGCGACGACGACGCGCCGACGCGCTATGTGGAAGCCCTGGAACAGGAAGCCCGGGCCCTGTTTGAAGAGGATCAGGCCCTGGGGCTGGCCATTGGCAAAGCGGGTGCGTCGCTGATTCCAGAGGGTGCAGGCGTCCTCACCCATTGCAACGCAGGCGGTCTGGCCACTTCCGGCCATGGCACGGCCCTCTCGGTCATGTTTCAGGCCCAGAAAGCCGGGCGACGTTTTCGGGTCTATGCCGACGAAACCCGCCCGTTGCTACAAGGAGCCCGGCTGACTACCTGGGAATTACAGCAAGCAGGCATTGACGTCACCCTCATCTGTGACAACATGGCCGCCCAAGTCATGCGGGAGGGAAAAATCGACCTCGTGATCGTGGGAGCGGACCGCGTCGCAGCCAACGGGGATGCGGCCAATAAGATCGGCACCTATGGGGTGGCCGTTCTGGCGAAGGCTCACAACATCCCGTTCTACGTGGCGATTCCCCGCTCTACCCTGGACTTCAGCCTCCCCGACGGATCATCCATCCCCATCGAGGAACGCGCCGCCGAGGAAATTACCCACGGCTTTGGCCTGCAGACAGCCCCCGACGGGGTAGCAGTCTATAATCCCGCCTTTGACGTGACCCCTGCAGAACTAATCACCGGTATTATCACGGAATCTGGTATCCTGACACCGCCGTTTACCGAGAGCCTTAACCCCAGTCCCCCTGAGCAGGTGGCCTCCTGAAAGCACGCGCCAACACCGATGTATGAAAATCTCGCCCATTATGTGGTCTCCAGTTCACCGGAAGTCATTGCGACCCTCTACCTGGAAGACATCGCGATTTGCGCCGCGTGGTACGATTCGCACGAAGGGGACAATGACATTTCCGCTGCCTACGGCCAGCTCCGTCAGGTATTCGATCGCTGGGTCCGGGAAGTGGAGCCGCCACGAAACGATACGGAAGGATACCGTCAGCAGCCCCTGATTCGGGAATTGGTGGCGGAATTGGCAGAAGGTAACGTGGCCCGCCTGGAACGGGATGAATTAGATCTTCTCTATTTCACCGTCGCCTTTGCCCGGCGCAGTGGAAAGCTCGACATCTTTCGCCGCGTTCTTTCGTGCACCGCGCCCCACATGAACAGCATCGAGCAATTGCGCAAGAAAAAACCGCTCGTGCCGGGTGCCGAGAATCTGGGAAAGCGATTGGCCGTTGCTACCTTAGAAGAGATCAAACAGGCCGATGCCCGAGATGTGCGAACCTTTGGTGGCCTCAGCCTCCCAATCCGTGGCCCGGTTTTCATGCGGGAAGGTTCCCTGAAAGTTATGTCCGACATTCCGGCGGAATGCACCGTCGTGGTGGATCAGGGCCATTGTTGTGTACGGGGTGGCGTAGAAGGCAATCTCGCGGCCACGGAATCCTGCGACATCCTTGATAATGTCTCCGGGGTTGTCATTGCCCGGCGGGGTGGTATCAATGCACGTGACATCCTGAATCAATCAATTCTCGTTTCCAAAGAAGACTCAGTGCGGGCGGTCAACGCAGAATCGCCCAAAATGGTCTTCGCCGC
>JAUIMA010000306.1 GCA_030432675.1 Candidatus Hydrogenedentota bacterium
TATGGAGCGGGCTTTCAGCCCTTGTGAACTGGATTGCCCCCCGTTCATGGGCCGTTGGCCCATGCTGGTATGTTGCCAGGCCGTTGGCCCTCCAGAATGTCATCGGACGCTCTGACAAGCACGACATGAGCGCCAACGGCGCGTTCTCATACCAGCCCAGGCTGAAGGCCTGGGAAGACGCCATGCGTGATTTTTCAAAGGGCTGTAAGTCCGCCCCATGTTCGGGTGGAAACCCCGGGGAAGGAGACGTAATTCGCGTAACAACGTAGCCGTGCGAACCCGCTGGATTTCCGCCTTCGCGGGAATGAGGAGCCATGGAAACATTGTCGCGGCCGCCGACAACTCCGTGCTGCTGTGGTGCCTCACTTCCCATCCCGTTCTCCTTCGCGCTGTTGGTTCATCTTCGGGATATCGTAGGGGGAGTGGATAGATGAGACCCCACACGCCGAGGCCTCGGGCTGAACCCGTAGTATTTCCTTGTTCGTCGGCGCTTCACCGATGTGCAATATCTCCATGGGACAGCGCACGACACACTCGGCACAACCCACACAGGGCGTATCTTTCAGGGTTACGGGGATGCCCTGTAGCGCCCGCGATTTGATGTCGATGCCCATCTGGCAATATTGATTGCACATGTTGCAGTCGATGCACTTACCCTTCTCCGGAGAGATCTTAAACTGGGACCAGCGCCCCCAGAAATTCATCCAGAAGGCGAGGGGACACCACATGCGACACCAGACCCGCTGTCCGAGGAAGGGGTAGAGTCCAATGGCGAGGGCCCCGGCCAGGAAGGTGCCCACCCACACGTTGTACAGTTGGTAGGGCCATTCGTAGCCCATGAAATGGGCACCCGTGGCCACCGTCGCCAACAGGATGAAGAGGAAGCCATATTTTTCCAGTTTCCGAGGCAGGTCACCCTTGGGCCCCCGGTGTCGGAAGCCATTGCCCACCGTTTCCGCCAGCGCGCCGCAGGAGCAGATGTAAGAGCAATAGATCTTGCCCCACTTGATGGTGAAGAGGGGGATGACGACGAAGGTCAGCAGGACCGCCCACACCGTGCCCACCACGGCGACGGTGTGCCACCAGGCCGGATCGCCGGGCCCGACGGGCTCCACGTCGAAGGCGTTGATCTTCAGGGGCCAGGCATTCAGCGAACGGCCGATGAGGGGCGTCCAGGGGTTCTTCCCGATGAAGACCACGAGGAACGTGGGGATGCCCCACCAGAGGGTCCACTGGGTGGCGATGATGGTGAGATTGCGAATCCAGATGCGCCGGTGCTGGTAGCGGAAGGCCCAATAGAGCCCAAAGCCCGTGATGGCGCTGAAGTAGAGCAGATAATAGAGGCCGTAGAGATTGCCGAAGTAGGTAGGTACGAGGGCATAGAGCCACTGGAATCCGGGAACGAAATAGGGGCCCGGACCCGCCTCAGCGGCATCCAGGGTGAAGACATGGGGTGCGGCGAGGTAGAGCCCGTAGAGCAGGGCGCCCACCGTTAATGCGGCCCCATCCCACGGGAGTTTGAGCAGGGCGGCGTGGCCTCGTCGGGTCATGTTTTTATTCACGAGCTTCAGGGCCAGGAGCAGTAGCCACGCCACCGGCAGGGCGAAGCCGAGCAGGAGGGAAAGCCCACCCAGCACCGGCGTATCGGCCAGACCGCTCGCCCACCCGAGAAACCACTTACCGTCACCGGCCTTGTCAGGATGAAGCGAAACGTGTTGGGCGCCAAAGTAGATGAAGATACCGGCGGCGATACCCAGCCCCGAATAGACCACCCGCTTTTTGGTCCACACGCCGTCGAGTTCAAGGCCCATGTCGAGGAGAAAATCGACGGGCGGTAGGGTGCCGATGAGCACGATGACGTGATCGTTGGGAAGGGTCGTCGGGTTGCCGTCCGCGTCCACATCCACTTCATGCTCGCGAATCTCGGTTAGGGTGCTCTTGTAGAGAATGCGAATCGTGCCCGCCGCTTCGGCCGCCTTCAACGCTTCCCGGTTGTCTTCTTTCGCCCGGTAGAAGTCGTCCCCGCGATAGGAAAGGGTCACGCGGTTGTGTTCCGCGAGCATGAGCGCGGCTTCAATCGCCGAATTGCCCCCGCCCACGATGAGCACGTCTTTGTCGTGGTAGTCCTCCGCCGTGTGGAGGCGGTAGGTCACCTTGTGCGACAACTCCGCACCCGGGACGTCGAGCAGTCGGGGCTGCCCCTGACGTCCCACGGCCACCACCACGTTGGCGGCTTCGAAGGTCTTGTCATCCGCCGTTTGGACGGCGAAACGATTGCCTTCGCGGCGCTTCACGCCCGTGACCTCCACGCCTTCCTTGATGTGGATTTCCTTCTCCGCCACCAGCGTTTCCACCATGGCGAGGAAGTCATCTTTCTCTCTATCGCCTTCGGCGTCAATCTGGCTGACATTCTTCAGAAAGCGGGGCTCGGCATAGACTTTTTTGCCCGGCGGAAAACTGCGCACCGTGCTGGCGATACGCGCCCGCTCCAACACCACATAGCGCAATCCCCGTGTGTGGGCTTCCAGGGCGGCGGAGAGTCCCGCAGGTCCTGCGCCGATGATGACGAGATCGAGTCCTTCTTCACCGCGCTGGGAAAAGCGGCCCTGTTTCTCCATCTTCTCCAGCAGCTCGGTGCCGTGGTTGGCTGCCACCTTCACCAGCGGCAGGCCCGTCACATCGCCGATCACGTAGATACCCGGGACGTTCGACTCGAAATTGCCGTCGACGATGGGCAGGATTTCCTGGGGCGGTACGGTAGCGACGATCTTGCGCGGGGATTTGGGCGTATTCGAAGTCGTTGCCATGCCATACCTCTGGGTCGATTGGGGAAATAGGGGACGCATGCTTAGTATGAACCTACAGGATACACTATTCACAGGGCGACCAAAATGATGTTGTGGCAACCGTGACTCAGGGCTCGCTTTTCGTGACTTCCTATGTTGTGCCACCTCCCTATCCGAGTTCCCCTCATGGGCATCTCGTCATGATATTCGTCTCCGATATCCCATTCGTCCTTTGGGTCGATTAAGTCCTTTAGGCCCTTTTTCCCCAGTCCGGTGCGGCCCTCCTTGCCTCCGATCCCCAATTCATGCATGATCATAGCACTGAACCCGAGAAAGGACTCCCATGCGCTTCACGATTCATGCCACCCTCATCGCATCACTCTCAATCGTCGGACTCGTTGCCACGACCTATGCGGAAACGCCCATAACGCCGACGGAAACCATCGAGCTTTTCAACGGCAAAGACCTCACCCACTGGTACCCCTATCTCAAGGGCCGGGAAAAGGGGGAGGACCCGGAAGGTATTGTTACGGTGGAGGACGGTATGCTCCATATTGCTGGGGACGAGCGGGGTTGCCTGAGCACGGAGAAGGCCTACACCAATTATCGTATGGTGGCGGAGTTCAAGTGGGGCGATAGGGGCTATGGCGACCGGGAGGGTAAAGCCCTCGACTGTGGTTTCCAGATTCACGCTACGGGCGAAGAGGGCGGCTTTCGCGGTCTGTGGAAATATGCCCTGGCGGCTCAGATGATCGAAGGGGGCACGGGGGACATTCTGGTCCTGGGCGACAATACCGACGCCTATCAGGCCACCGTGAAAGCCGCCGCAGAACAGCAGAACGGCTGTTGGGTCTATGATCCGGATGGCACCCCGCAGACCATTACCTTCGGGCGTATCAACTGGTGGGGCCGTGATGCGGCGTGGAAGGACGAGCAGGGCTATCGCGGCGCGAAAGACCTCGAGAAGCCGCTGGGCGAATGGAACCGGTTTGAAGTGGTGGCCGACGGCGAAACGTTGACTCTTTTGGTCAATGGCGTGGTGGCCAACAAAGTCTATGATGTGAAACCGACAGCGGGTCAGATTCAGATACAGATTGAGGGGGGCGAAGTCTGGTTTCGCCGTATCGCCCTTGAACCGCTGACGAAAGAATAGTTCACCGTAAAAACCTGTGGGGCCCCCCAATCATGCAGTACCTGTTGACGTCGCCCGTTGTCTCGTCCTTCTTTCTTGCGGTTACCGTAGACGGCCGTTGGCAGCCTGGAATCGGTGATCCGACTCCCATGGGCTGGATTACCACCCTCAGCTATGGGCTCGTGGCCATCATTGCCTTCTATGGCGTGTGGCACACGCTACGGTCGCCCCATCCCCGGTTGGGGCGACGCGCGGTCGCCTTCTGGCTTTTTACCGGCATGTTGATGCTCCTGCTCGCGGTCAACAAACAATTGGACCTCCAGAGCCTACTTACTCAGACTGGCCGGGACTGGTCCAGGGCTACCGGTTGGTATGGGGCTCGTCGGGACTTGCAGGCCTGGTTTGTCTGGGTGCTCGCTGGTCTGGGCGGCGCAGGGCTGCTGCGCCTGGGCTGGTCGCTCCGGGGTGCCCAACCGGCCTACTACCTCGCTCTCGTGGGCCTGATGTTTACCGGGTGTTTCGTCATAATCCGGGCGTCTTCCTTTCACCATGTGGACTCCCTGCTGGGTTATCAGGTGGCCGGGATTCAGATGAACTGGATTCTCGAACTGGGCGGCACGTTTGTCGTGGGTGTTTCGACGCTGGCGGCATTGGCCCTGCAGCCACCCGATGGTGACGCCCTGTCGAATGCGAAATCTACCTCCATGTCCGAATCCGAACCCCTAAAACCCGCTTCCCCGTCGTCCAAACGTGAAGCGGGCAATGGGGATGCACCGACACCGGAGGCGCGCGTTCCCGCGACTTCGGAGGAGGCTTCTGTGGAGAAGTCCGAAACGGTCGATCAGGGTGACTTCCCCGATCCCACGGGCGAAGGAGAAGAAGGAGAAGAAGGAGAAGACGATGGGGACGACGATCTTCCGGACATCATCATTCTCGATTCGTGACGGCAACGAATGCCATTCCCGTGCCGCCATGAAGTACGGATGCGGCCCCTTGTTATTCCACCCCGGGAATTGTATATGCTACTGTCTCAGCAGGGGGCATCGGAAGCTGCCAGGTCCCACCACGTGAGGAGGCTTCGAGATTTCCGAATGGTATTATAAGAACGGGGAGACGGACATGGGCCCCGTAAATCGTGCTCGGCTCGACAGCCTCGCGGCACTGGGTGTGGTGCAGGCCGAAACACCCGTGCGCGAAGGCAGGGAAGGCCCTTGGCGTACCTATGAAACGCCGGTGGTCATCGGGAATTCCGTCCCGCCACCCCTGCGCATTGCGTGTACATCGTGTGGCGAGACCTTTCCGCCCAATGCCCTGTTGACCTACGAAGAGCGACTTCTATGTGGCTCCTGCAAGGTCTCGTTCTTTCAGCATCGGAAACAAGGCACATGGGCCGATCACTATGAACTGACAGGCGCGCTCTGGAAGCGGGCGCTCGCCAAGTTGCTTGATTTCAACATCTTCTTGATGGTCGCTCTATTTTCCAATTCCTGGCTCAGTGATCTTGGCGCTTCGGTAATATGGTCCGGGTTGTTCAGTCTTATTTGTGTGGGCGCGTTGCTGGCCTTTTTCGTGTATAGCCTGGTCCAATTTGGGGGCACACCGGGGAAACGGGCCTTGCGTCTGGCCGTGGTGGACGTGGATAATCGTCGCCTCGGTTACGGCCTCGCATTTACCCGACTGATGGCCGAGTGTATCAGCTTCGCCTGCCTCACGATGGGCTACATCATGGCCCTTGTTGACCCGGATCGCATGACCCTCCATGATCGAATTTGTCAGACCCGGGTGGTCGCGGAACGGGCGGTCACACCATGAGCGCGATTGTTTCTCACTGTGTGTCCTGCGATGCGCCCTTGCCCCTGGAAGGTGCGCCGTCGAATGGTATTGAGCGGGATTGCCCGGATTGTGCGGCCCGCCAGCGACACTATGTATTTCCTGCCTTTCTGCGCACGGAGGCCGCCCCACCTGCCACACCTTTCAGTGATGAAAACGCCGCCTGCTATTTCCACGACAGCGTCGGAGCCAGCACCCTCTGCGATGATTGCGGACGGTATCTCTGCGCCCTTTGCCACGTGGAAATGCCCCAGCCCGCCAATCGGCCTGCGGGATTTCCCAAGACCGTGTGTCCGGCGTGCTACGCCCATCGGGTTGCCGAGGAGCATTCCGCTCCGTGGGATCTGATGCAGACAAACTACGTGCGTTATGACCTGATGGCCTTGCTGTTGGCGTTAGTCCCCTTACTGTTGGGGATTACATTTTTGCTGACCCCTCTGACCGCTCCGATTGCCTTCTTTGTGGCCCTGCGCTATTGGGGGCGTTCTCGCAATCCGGTCAAACGATATTATCTGCATAGTATGCTGGCTCTCTTGTTGGTTATGGGGGTGCTTTTTATCTGGGTGGCCTTTGTGGCCTTGGTCTTTGCGGGATTGTGGGGGGCGGCATGAGCGTGCGAAAACCGACGGTACACAATGACTACGCCGCCCTGCCCGGCTCCGCGAAGCTGGGCCTCTCAAGAGCCTGGCTTGGTCCAGATCACCTGCTGACCCTGCGGCTGCACGGCACAGCGGAACATGCCCGACGTTTCTATTACGAAGACATCACCGGCATCCGCTGCGAGGTTACCCGACGGGGTCAAGTCATCGGTGGGGTGCTGCTCATCGCGGCGCTGTTGCCCCTCATCCCCTTGGCCGTATTCGGGCTGCCCGCCACGGTTTCCGCCATACTCAGTGGAGTCTGGACGTCACTCTGGCTGCTGGCCTTGGTCATACATTGGGGGAGAGGCCCCTGCTGTATTACCTGGCTCCACACGACCAACCATACCGAACGCTTGCCCAGCGTGAGGCGATACCGTGGGGCTGAGCAGGCGTGTCATGTGCTCGCTCAGCGCGTCGCGACCGTCCAGGGAGAATTTCCGGACGGAGAGGGGGTGGCGCAGTCGGTGACGTTCGCACCATTGCCTGGACAAGATGTCGTGGACGTCCATGGCAGCGAGGTGCCTTCTTTCCGGGTGTTGACGTTGAGCCTGAGTCTCTCTCTCGTGATGGCGTTGAGTTATCTGCTCGACTACCAGATAAACTGGGATTGGAAAAATGCGCTGGACAGTATGGCGTGTATCGTGATGGTGCTCGCGACGCCCTTTGCCCTATACCGGTGTTATCGCCCGGACATATCCCCCATGCTCCGTGGAGCGATAGTTGTGCTCACCATATTTTTCGCTACGCTGTTTCCCCAGATGTTCGGCCTCATGATGCTCTTGGCCGCGCTGGATCCGGGAAGTTTTGAAGTCGCCGCAGAGAAGGTGGGCACGATCGCCGGGCTGACGGTATCCGATGGCCCGGTCTACTATCTCATGTTGGGCTATCACACCCTGTCCATCCTGATTATGGGGGGATGTGCCATCGTCGGCCTCTTGGTCCTGTCGCGGAAGGCGTCGGTCCAATCCGCCCCGGACGAAGAATCAGACTGACGTCGCCCACCGTGATCGCCCCTCCGTCGCTACCTATGCCTTGCCGCTACGGCGGTAATCCGTCACCGGGCCGAGAACCTTCTTTTTCTGCTTCCACGCCGTTGTTCCGTCAAGCGCTTCCATTCAATCCACGGCAATCCGTACCCAGTTGACACACGTATTCTTCGTGCCACCGGGTTTGCCGAGTTCCATGGTCAGCCGCCCGTCGGAGACGGTCACCTCCACCGTCTTTTCCAGGAATA
>JAUIMA010000307.1 GCA_030432675.1 Candidatus Hydrogenedentota bacterium
TGCCATTGCAACTACACGCCAGACTATCGGCGCACGTCTCCAGCTTGAACCGGAATTGACCCTGCGTGACACCCTCCAACGCCCCGACGGCACACTGGACTTGGACCCCTCGTTGCGCATTGCACGGTCGGAGGAAATGGCTCAGGTGGCCCTCGAAGCGCTTGGGAGAGGCCGCGTGGATGATGCCGAGAACACCCTGGACGAGATAGACCGGGCTATTGCGGAAGTCCACCATATCCTGGAGGCCAGTACCACCGCCCTGGACGAACACGAGGACCGTGTCGTCCGTTATGGACAGGAAACAGACCAAATCGCCGGGAAAATCCCCGCCCACCGTGACGTGCTGGAAGGCATCCGCAAGGAATTTGCCCACGCGGTCCTGGCACTTCAGGCGGGTGATCCCGAACACCCCCAGGCCAACGGCACCGTAGATGACAACATCCTGGAGGCGGAAGAACAGCTGAACATGGCCCGCACCAAACGACAGCAGGCCGAGACCCAGTTTCGCGAAGGCCGGGTCCTTCAGGCGGCCAATCTGCTGGAACAGGTGGCGGCGGGGAACGCCTTCGCCCATGACCGGCTCCTGGAGATTGCCCAGAAACGCTCCCGGCTCGACCGCACCGTGGCAGCCAACGGCACCGCGCTCGAAGGGCTGGAGAAGGAGGTGACAGCCCTTGGGACCGAGGTGAAGGAAGGCCGCACCATGATGCCGACGGCCGACGCCTTCGCCGCCGTGGAGTCCCAGCTCACGGGTGCGCGCTTGGAGGTGAATGCCCACCAGAGGAACCCCTTCGTGGCAGCGGACACGCTGGTGGAAACGGAAGAGCAACTCGACCGCGTGCGGGTCATGCTGCAGAACGACCGGGATGCCCACGCCGAGGCGACCCGCAGTCTCCATGCGGCGGAACGGCAGCTTCAGGTAGCACAACGAGCCGCAAACCGGGCGCGCACCGATGGCTTAGGCGACAGCCCGGATACGCAGATGGCCTATCGCACCCTCGACACGCTGCAGGCCAGTTTCGCCCAGTGCCAGACGACCCTGCGTATAGACCACTCCGATTGGAACCAACTCGACGAGCGTGCCGACCAGATAACTTCCGAAGCGAGTACCGTTGCAGCGACCCTGGTGCTGGAGATGGAAGAGGCCGCCCTATCCAGTGCGGAGATTCAACGGGCGGCGAAGGAAGTACGGCGGGCAAACCGTTGGACCGGCAGTTACGGCGTGTCCGTCCTTGGTTCTCCCGGCGCGGACGAGCTGGAAAACGCCCGGGCCCACCTCGCTCAGGGGCACTATGCCGCCGCTGTTCGCGCGGCACAACGGGCCAATGCCCTGGCGCAAAACGCCATCGCCCAGGCCGTTGCGGAAGAAGATCGTAAGCGGCGGGAGGAACAAGCACGAAAACGGGCGGAACGCCGACGTCGCGCCGCAGCCGCAGCATCGCTGAATAACAGTATCAGCTCTGGCAGCAGCTTTGGAGGCGGCTCCGGTTTCGGTGGTGGCTCCAGCTTTGGGGGCGGGTCCAGCTCCAGCGGCGGATCGAGTTTTGGGGGTGGTTCGAGTTGGTAGCGTCGGGGACCGCCTCGTGCTGAACATCTTGTAAGAAACCGTGAGCGCATCGCCAATAAAGAGCCTTCAACACGTGCACAACGCCCCTGGATGCACGAATCTCGTTATCGCAATCGAGAGATTCCCATGCTCTTCATACGAGCAGAAAGTGTATTCGCTTTTATTCCAAGTAATTCTGCCGCACCACCCCTTCCTGACACCTTCCCTTTGGTCCGCTGTAGTGCTCTTTGAATGTTCTCCTGCTCAATCTCCTTGAGTTCCTGGTATGTATAGACACAATTCAAGGGCGCCGGTTTGGGTTGATTCCAGGACGTACCTGGATAGAGGCCCGGTATTTCAAAATCTACTATGCCGCCTTGTGCAACGATAACGGCCCGCTCGATAACATTTTGTAATTCGCGAATATTTCCGGGCCAATCGTAGGTACACAGGTGCTGCAGGTGCTCTTCACTCAGACGACGCGTGGGAATGCCGTGCCTTCCACCGACTTTGTTCAGGAAGTGATTAACCAATCGGGGAATATCTTCAAGACGTTCCCGCAGCGGCGGTACGCTAAGAGGAAAAACACTGAGGCGGTAGTAGAGATCCTGTCGAAACAGGTTCTTCCCGATGTCGGCAAAAAGGTCTCGATTGGTGGCCGAAATGATTCGGACATCGGTTTGACGGGTCTCCGTACCACCTACGCGTTCGAAGGTACCCTCCTCCAGTGCTCGAAGCAGTTTACTTTGAAGGTCTAAGGGCACCTCTCCTATTTCGTCGAGAAATAACGTGCCGCCATCCGCCAGTTCAAAGCGTCCCATACGATCACTTACTGCGCCGGTGAAAGCGCCTTTAACATGCCCAAAAAACTCGCTTTCAAACAGCTCTCTGGGTATTGAGGCACAATTCACGCGAATAAAGGGTTTTCCATTCCGTTTGCTTGCGTTATGAATGGCCTCAGCAACAAGTTCCTTCCCCGTGCCAGACTCACCCTGTATAAGGACCGCGCTATTCGTCGGCGCTACCAGGTCGACTTGACGGAGAACGTTGCGAAGCGCCGCGCTTTGGCCCACTATCGTGCCGCTCTCGGACTTAGATCTCGCCTCCTCGCGCAGGAACGTATTCTCCTGCGCCAGTCTGTCCCGCAATCGATCGATTTCCTCAAAGGCCTGTGCGTTCGCGAGCGCCGCGGCTGAATGGTCAGCAAATTGACGAATCAGGCGAAAGACATCCACACAAATATATTCTCGAAAGAAGACGCCTAAAACACCGTAGTTGTGTCCGTGAAATATAAGGGGATGTCCCGCAAAAGAAATCACCCCCTCGGCTCGCACCCAAGATTCGTTGAGGACCCAGCTGGGCTGTTCACGCAAATCCCGTATATGAATGCCCTCCCCTGAGGCACCGATCATCCCGATCTTCCGCGCCCCCAGGGGAAATCTCTTGGTGTTTCCATCCGTGCGCTCCCAACTTGGCCCAGCTTGCTGACGCGACGTACCAGCACTGGCGACCAGGTGGAGGCACTCCGTTGGGTCAGTACACTCACTCGCTATGCCGCATGAATCACATATGTCACCGGGTCGCCGAAGCCATATTCTGGCAAGGGCAACTCCTTCCAACGCTGCAAGTCCATCGACCACTCTCTTTATCAAGTCGCTTGAAGTACGGACTTCGGATGTTTCGATGGCTAGCTTATGAAGATATTCGGTGTCCAACAGAGACCCTCTCGCGCGGTTCAAAACTTACAAGATCTTGGGAAAAGGCTCCCAATATTTTGTATCTTCCCAGTTTATTGAAAAGCAAAGTCGTTCGCAAGACAGGTGCAAACGCTTGTAAACGTGCCACTTACGAAAGATGTTCTGACTTGGCATAGAGTTTGTTTACTGAGCTTCATGAACAGTCTATCGCCTGTACGGAATCGAAGCTACATCTTCGGGTGCAACGCGATACCGTCTTAGTATCGACCTGCCCTTCCAACCCCGGTTGCGCAGGGCTCCAAGTCAACACAAGGCCCATAGAAGTCTAGCCGGCAGAGAGAAACGCCACGTGGCTCCCGCTTCTGACTTTACGGTAGAGAAAAACAAGACCCTGTAAGGGGGGAAAGGAGAGAAGACTATGACCCAAATACTCATCATACAAGCGAGTGCCCGAAAAAACCGCTCGTTGACCCGAGCGCTAAGCGAGGAATTCCTCACCGCGTGGCGGTCGCACGAGCCGGACGTTAGAGTAGTAACACGCGACCTTGCGGAAAATCCGCCGCCGTTCGTGAACGAAGCTTGGATTGCAGCGGCATTCGCGAAAGACCCTGATAAAGTATCCGCAGAAGAGCTCACCGTGCTCAAATTCTCAGACGAGATTATCCGCGAGGTAGAGGCAGCAGACGTAATTGTAATTTCGGCACCAATGTACAACTACGGTATGCCAGCGGCGCTGAAAGCCTGGTTCGACCAAGTAATACGAATAAACAAGACGTTCACTTTTGACCTCGAACGTGGAGACAGACCGATTGAGCCCGTGCTCTCTGGAAAATCTCTTGTCATTCTCTCGTCCCGTGGAGAGGCGTATTTCGGGCCCGGCGAGGTGAACTTTCCACACAATCACCTTGAAACGCACATCACTTCCTGCAAGCATTTTCTCGGTGTCAACACGGACCCTTTCGTGATTCACATCGACTTTCAAGAATTCGGTGACCACCGTCATACAGCTTCAAAAGCCGCTGCTCACGAGCGTGCAAGAACGTTGGCCAGAGAGTTCGCCCGCCAAAGGCATTGAACAAAACAGGGAGAACACGGAAACCGTGAACATTGTTCTTCAATACGGATCGCGCTACGTTATCCTTTGTCGTTCCCAGATTAATGTTGGAAAACGATTCAGGAACTCTGCTTCGTTGCGTTTGCACGATTGGCCCCGTATTTGTCGGATGGGCCTGTGCTGCCATCTGAATTCTCGGATAATTGCGCCAACTTGGGCGTACTATCCGTTGAAGTTAAGGGTCGAGAAGGTGCTCCTCGTTGTCAATCGTGTGGTATTACCATTCTTTCTTCCGCAACATGGGTATCTTTAACGCGGCTTCCGATGATGCAATCAGTATGCCCAGCCTTCTTAATTGTGTCTCTTCTTTCTTGGCGCTCATGACCCACCAGATGGAATCTCTCTTGTAGGACGGTGCCAGGTTGGAGAAATAGGTCCAGGCGCGCTGGTTCGCCTTGAGCCGCGCCTCATACGCGGGAGCAAGGGGAATGTTTCTATCCGTCGTGGAGTAGCCTTGCGTATCGCTTCTGTTGTGAAAGAGATGCAGTCCCGCGGGTTTCATCTTCCCGAGGGCTATCAGGGTTTCGACCTTCTTGACGTTCACGGCGCTCCACACGCTATCCATCTTGCGCGGTGTAAAACGGATTCTATAGCGGTCTTCGTCGATGCGCTTGCGAATTCCGTCAATCCAGCCATAACAGAGTGCGACATCCACCGAAGCGGACCACGTGAGGCTTGGGCGTCCGGTACTTTTCTTGTAGTAACCCACCCAAACTTCACGGGCATCGCTACGAGCTTCCAACCAGTCACCAAACGCTTCCTGGCTGGTAAAGAAAATCAACGTGTCCATTCCTTAAATCCCTTACTTACTGAGGGGTGTTGCACTGAATCCGACCACAGACACATGCCGCCTGCTTTTTCAGCCAGCTCACAATCAGGTGATTGGTCTCCTCGGGCCTTTCCTGCTGAATCCAATGGCCCGCATCTAAATGGGCGATGTCCACCTGGGGCACGAATTCTGACAGTTTCTCGAACGGTGGAATCGAATCACGCTCACCATAAATCATGAGCGCGGGGTGTTCAATGATGGGGTCCACGTCCGCCAAGAGGTGCCAGTTTCGGTCCAGGTTTCTATACCAGTTAATACTGCCGGTAAATCCGGCTGATTCGAAGGCGGCGACGAAAACCTCCCGTTCGCTGTCGCTCATGAGGGGTTCTCCCGCCGCAGTGTCTGAGCGGGCGAGGTTAATCATTTCCATACCCGGCTGAGGCGCTGCCGGGGGCACATGCTTGCGAAAGAGATTGCGAAGAAATCGCGCGGTATTCTCTTCCAATATGGCGTCCGCCACACCCGGCTGTCGGTTGAAGTGGACGAAATAATATTCGCTGCCAAACACTTCTTCCATGAATGCGATCCAGGGCTTTTCGGTGCGCTCCTGGTACGGTACCGCGAGGTTTATCACCTGAGTTACCCGCTCGGGATGCAATAAGGCCAGTCCCCAAACGACAAAGGCCCCCCAATCATGGCCCACAAAGGTGGCCTCTTCGTATCCATAGTGATCGAGCAGCCCGACGAGGTCTCCCGACAACTGCTCGATGTCGTAGGCGCGTACTTCCAAGGGGCGGGAGGAGTTGCCATAGCCCCGCTGGTTGGGCACGATGACATGGTAACCTGCGGCGGCAAGGGCTGGCATCTGATAGCGCCAGGAGAAGGCATGTTCGGGCCAGCCGTGACAGTGCACAATGGGGTTTCCTTTGTTTTCCTGGCCTGCTTCATAGACTTCGAGTTCTATTCCATTGACGGCAATCCGGGTGGGCTTGGGAAAATCGGCGGGATTAAACATAGTATCTCCTCTCGTTCTTTTCGGGACAGTCGAACGCCGCCTTCTCTTTCGAGGGCGGCACACGCGCGGGCCAGGGGGTTACGGATGGGCGCTGACGCTCCCGTCTCTCCTTGCAGCCTTGGGTACCTATAGACTACCCTCTAATGGTGACAAATCCTGGCACCATTTAAAGGTAGACTTACGAAATGAATGTACGCCTTCGACATGACGCCATCGTGCGCAGCCTTCGCCGCAATGGCACATCGACCGTCGCTGCCTTGGCGGAGGAAGTCGGCGCATCCCGACGTACCGTGTTGCGCGACATCAGCGCCTTGCGGGATGAGGGCTTTGTTATTCACTCAGAGCCGGGGCGCGGCGGCGGCCTCCAACTTGATCCCCTGTCGATTCAGACCACCGCGCGCCTCTCGGTCTCGGAGGTCTTTGCCCTGCTCATCTGCGTCGCATCCATGCGCGCCGCCGGGAATCTCCCCTTCTCGGGACTCGCCGACGCGGGGCTTGCCAAAATCGAGAAGGCCTTGCCACCGGACAAGGTACGCGACCTGCGCCGATTCCTGGATTGCCTCTACGTGGGGCAGCTTGCACCCCAGGTCGACTTGTCCACGATGGGCGTGATGGATCCCATGCTGCTGCCCGCCTTTGAGACGGCCTTTCTTCAACGGCTGCACCTCCGTTTCGAATACCGTGACGCGAAAGGGAACCTAAGCCACCGCGATGTGGAACCCCAAGCGATGCTGATCTTGCCCCCACTCTGGTATTTGGTGGCGTGGGATCCGGCGCGCGATGACTTCCGTCATTTCCGAATGGACCGGATCAGCCGCCCGGAATTCATCGAAGACAAGCCCTTTCGACGACGGCATGTGCCCTTCCCGGATGACGTCTATCCCATCCACGATTTACCGCGATGACCGCGGCATCACCCCGGAATCCCTCCTCCCCCATCGGCCCCGTCCCTCGCCTTGAACCCATTCCGTACGGCGGCTACACTACGCCTGACCCGCCCTATTGGACTGGCCGGGAACAACCACGATGAAAGTTGGGCACACCATGAGTTTTTCCCTTCGCACTTTCCCCTTATTGAAACGTTCTCTCGTCGGCGTTATGGCCGCTGCCTTCACGGTCGCCCTCTCGGGCACCAGCCCCGTTCGTGCGGAGGAACCGGAAACGGCGCCCCAGGCCGAACTCCCCAAGGCCCTGGTGGACGGTAACGGTCCGGGCTGGCGTGTCCTCACGCTGGAGGACTTCGTCAACGTGAATTGCGACGAGGACACCTGGACCTGGGAAGACAATATGTTCAAGTGCACCGGTAGCCCAGTGGGCGTCATCCGCAGTCACGAGTTCGTGAAGAATCTCGAGATCGTCGTCGAGTGGCGCCACCTCAAGTCCGGGGGAAACTCGGGCGTCTTCGTGTGGGTCACCAAGGAGTCGGTCACCGACCTCCCCAAGGGAAAACTGCCCCAC
>JAUIMA010000308.1 GCA_030432675.1 Candidatus Hydrogenedentota bacterium
CCGTGGCCTGCCCGCCCGAAGTGTGGCGCGCCGCGGGAATTGCATGAATTTACAACTATTCGCTCACCAGGGCCGTCGTGGATGGCCGAGCGCGATAGGGGCGTGGCCAAGTGGTAAGGCACCTGCTTTTGGTGCAGGGTATCGTAGGTTCGAATCCTACCGCCCCTGCCATTTTTTCTCCGTTTGGAGGATTGTGTGGTAAAAAGGATCAGCGATTCCGTGGCATATACGAGCGACATGAAAGTCTTTAGTGGCGGGGCCTCCGAGGCCCTCACCCTCGGGATATGCGAGCATTTGGACTGTGCTCCGGCACGGGCCAGCGTAGGTCGCTTTTCCGACGGCGAAATTCGTGTCCAGATCGCGGACAACATTCGTGGCCGGGACGTTTTCCTGGTCAACAGTACTTCCCCTCCCGTCAACCGCCATCTGATGGAATTGCTCATCATGATCGATGCGGCCAAACGGGCATCGGCGGAACGCATTACGGCGGTCATGCCCTATTTTGGCTATGCCCGACAAGACCGGAAAGACAAGGCCCGCGTGCCGATTACGGCCAAGCTCGTTGCCAACTTGCTTACTGCCGCCGGTGCTGATCGGGTGTTGACGGTTGACCTGCACTGCGGGCAGATTCAAGGTTTTTTTGATATTCCCGTGGACCACCTCTCGGCGGAAGTGGTGTTTGTAAATCACCTCAAGAACCAGCACGCTTTGCAAGAGAAGCTGATGGTCGTGTCGCCCGATACAGGCAGCGTAGGCCGTGCCCGGGAATTTGCCAATCGCCTCGGCGTTCCCCTGGCCATTGTCGACAAACGACGGCCCAAGGAAAACGTGGCGGAAGTGATGAATATTATTGGCGATGTCAATGGCGTTAATGCGTTGATATTCGACGATATGATTGATACGGCGGGCACCCTCGCCAAGGCTGCGAAGGCTATTAAAGAACACGGTGCGTTGTCCGTGCGTGCATGCGCGACCCACCCCGTATTCAGTGGCCCGGCCCTGGACAACATAGAGCATTCGGAACTGGAAGAAATACTGGTGTGCGATTCAATTCCCCTGACGGAAAAGGCCCAGAGCAACCCGAAAATTCGGGTGCTCTCCCTCGCCGCGTTGATCGGGGAAGCTATTCGCAGAGTCCACAAGGATGAATCCGTCAGCAATCTGTTTAAGAACTGACCAGGATTCGGAGGCATAGCAATTCATGGAAATGCAAACGATTAAAGTAACGACCCGGACCGATACCGGAAAAGGTCCCGCCCGTCGCAAGCGCGTTGTGGGCGACATCCCCGCCGTCGTCTATGGTGAAGGTTCCGCTTCGGTCCCCATCGTGATTAACGCGAAGTCTTTTGACACCCTCGTGCATGGTAGTCACGGTGAACACGCCGTGTTGCAGCTCGAAGTCGAAGACAAGCCCGAGCTTAACGGCCCGATCATGATCAAAGACGTGCAGCACCACCCCATCCGCAATCACGTTATGCACGCCGATTTTCAGCGCATCAAGCTGGACAAGCCGGTGCAGACCCTGGTACCCATCAACTTGACGGGCCACTGTGTGGGTCTTGTCGAAGGTGGTGTGCCGGATCAGCAGTTGCGTGAACTCGAAATCGAGTGTCTTCCTCTCGATACGCCGGTTCAGTTTGACGTGGATATTACCGACATCGCGATTGGTGGTCGGGTACACGTTTCCGATCTGACGGCGCCCGAAGGTATCAAGATCCTGACCGAAGACGACCGTACGATTCTCGCCATCCACGCACCGCGCGTTGCCGGTAAGACTGAGGAAGAAGGTGAAGAGGTTGAGGAAGGCGCTACGGAGGAAGCTGAAGCGTAATCCACGCTTTGCTTCCCTTCCATCGTTGAGATTGACTGGCGCATTCTTATGAAAGTCATCGCAGGGCTGGGAAATCCCGGCTCCGGATACAAAAATACCCGTCATAATCTGGGATTCATGGTGATGGATCGGTTGGCCGAAATGCTGAGCGTCTCCTTTGATCGTGAAAAGCATCAGGGCCTCATCGCCCAGACTGCCTACCGCGGTGAAAAGTTGTTGCTGGTTAAGCCGCAGACCTTCATGAATCGTAGTGGCGACTGCATCGCACGCCTGTGTCGCAATACCATCTATGATCCAGCCGATTTACTGGTGATTGTAGATGATATTCATCTCCCCCTGGAAAAAATCCGCCTCCGGGCCGGGGGGAGCGCCGGTGGGCACAATGGATTGAAATCTGTGATCGAGCGTGTCGGAAGCCGCGACTATCATCGAATGCGCATGGGCGTAGGAGATGATAGAAAGAAGGGTGACCTCGCCGATCATGTATTGGCCAAGTTTCTCCCGGAAGAACGGGAGGCGTTGAACGCCTCTATCGACCGGGGGGCGGAGGCGGCGCTTTTTTGGGCCACCGACGGCATCAGCGCCGCCATGAACGCGTTTAATTAAACCTGGATAGTGCCCCACACGCACGATGCTGGTAGGAATGGGAAATGGAGCAAATGAAAAAGCACACGATTAGCGTACTCGTGGAAAACCACTTTGGTGTGCTTGCGCGGGTCTCCGGCCTGTTCAGTGCCCGCGGCTATAACATTATCAGCCTCTGTGTCGGCGAAACGATGGACCCCTCCATCTCCCGCATGACCGTTGTTGTCCGCGGCGACGACAACGTGCTCTTCCAGATGATGCAGCAGCTGAACAAGCTCGTGGATGTGATTGAAGTGTCCGACCTCACCGCCTCCTCCTTTGTAGAGCGGGAGTTGGTGTTAATCAAAGTGGGCGTCGAGAAGGAGCAGCGGGGCGAGGTGGTAGAGATTGCTTCCATCTTCCGCGCCAACGTGGTGGATGTGGGCCCTGATTCCCTCACCATCGAAGTAACCGGTGCAGAAGGCAAGGTTTCGGCCTGTATCGACATGCTCCGGCCCTATTCGATTACCGAGTTAGTCCGTACGGGAGAAATCGCCATTGAGCGTGCCCCGAAACGGCATTGCAGTTTGCCCGAATAAACGGTATTATCAGAGAATGAGTTTCTTGGTGAGAGCAGGCATGAGGACAGACGCACGAGACAGGTTGCAGGAGATCCATTGGCATCCTGTTCGTTGTCGTGCATCTGTATGCGCCGCTCTTCCCCACTCGGTGCAGCCGCTGGTATCTGGCGCGCAGCCCGATGAGGAAGCGATTGCTACAACCGCAGCCTAAGGGCTGCGGTTTTTTTGTGCCCCGGTGCGGGTAAGACAGGTTGTAATGAAGCGCAATTTCAGTTGAACTGGCGCGGAGGCGTAGACCATTGAAAAAGTTATTAGAGCTCCAGAATCTCGACCTGCAGATTGAGAAATTTCGCGCACGGGAAACGGAGATACCCAAGCAGAAGAACAAGTTCGATATCCACCGGAAGCGGTTGGCAGACGAATTGAAACAGAGCGAGGACAAGTTTAAGGGCCTCCAGCTGGAGCAGCGCGAGTGCGAGAGTGAAGTGACTGCGAAGCAGGAGGAAATAAAGAAGAAGGAAACGGCCCTCCTCGCGGTGAAGAAGAACGAAGAGTATCAGGCCCTGCTCCACGAGATGGAGATGCATAAGAAGCAAATCGGGGTGAAGGAAGAGCGTATCCTTACCATTATGGAAGAAATGGATAACGCCCGGACCTGTTTCGAAGAAGACAAGCAGCGCATCGCTGGCGAACAGGCTGAAATCGCCGCTGAGTGTGATAAAATTGATGCCGAGCTTGCTGTCGCCGTCTCGGAACGGGAAGCCCTGGAAGCGAAGCGGGGTCCCCTCGTGGAGGCCATTGACCCCATTCACATTCGCAAATATGACCGCATCCGGCGCGCCAAGAAAACCGGCGCCGCATTGGTGCCCCTTCAGGGGGAATCGTGCTCCGGTTGCTTCATGGGTATTACCGCCCAGAATGTAAACCAGATCCTCGGTGGCGAGTTCCTCCCCTGTCATCATTGCGGGCGGCTCGTATACTACGCCCCCCGGGTTGAAGAAGAAACAGCAGAAGTGTCGAAAGGAGGGCTATGACCCGTGGCTTTTTTTAAGCGCACGCCGTTTGGCCGAAAAAAGAGAACGCAGAGTGCCGTCCCGGATGGGCTCTGGAAAAAATGTGATGGTTGTAAGCAAACGGTTTACCAACCAGACATCAAAGAAAACATGCACGTTTGCCCCCAATGCGCCCATCACTATCGCATTGGCTCCCGAGATCGAATCGAGATCCTGGTAGATTCCGATTCCTTTCAAGAGACCCATACCAACATTACGGCAGCCGACCCCCTGGAATTCGCCGTGGGTAAAGAGACCTATGCCCAGCGTATCGGACGGGCGCGTAAACAATCAGGCCTCAACGAGGCGCTGGTGACCGGCCTGGCCGCCATCGAAGGGGTCCGCTGTGCCATCGGCTGTATGGACTCTTCCTTCGTCATGGCGAGCATGGGTTCTGCGGTCGGCGAGAAGTTCTGTCGCCTCGTCCAGGATGCCATCAGCAACGAAGTGCCGCTGATCGTTTTTGCGGCATCCGGCGGTGCGCGTATGCAGGAAGGCATCCTTGCCCTCATGCAGATGGCCAAGACGGCCGACGCCGTACGCCAGATCAATGAAGCCGGTCTACCCTTTATCGTGGTTCAAACCGACCCGACCTCCGGTGGGGTCTTTGCCAGCTTTGCTAATCTGGGTGATATTACCATCGCTGAGCCCAAGGCGTATATCGGTTTTGCCGGCGCACGACTCATCGAAGGTGCCTTCAAGATCAAGCTACCCGATGGCTTCCAGCGGGCGGAATATCAGCGTGACAACGGCTTCGTCGACCATATCGTGGCCCGCACCGACATGCGCGCCCACTTGGGGAAACTCCTCCGTTACCTGGCCCCCAAGGCCGATGAAGACCTGAAAGATTACGTCCCGGAGACGGAAGAAGAGCCTGCGCTGGCTGCCGCCACATCGGAGTCTGAAGCAGAGGCATGACGACCATTACGACGGCACGGCCGCACTCCCCCCTGCGGCAGTACCTATTCGATTTGACCCTGCACGGAATTAAGCTGGGCCTGGATAATATCCAGGCCCTTCTTCGTGCTGCCGAGCCCCCCCACCTTGCCTACCCCACGATTCATGTGGGGGGCACCAACGGGAAGGGCAGCGTGGTGGCCATGCTTTCGGCCATGTTGACGGCAGCCGGGTATCGGGTGGGCCGCTTTACAAGCCCTCATTTGATTGATGTCTCCGAGCGCTTTCTCATTGATGGCACGCCCATCGAAGAGGCCGATTTGGAAGAGAACATCCTCTTTTTCAAGGAAGTGGCGGAATCCATGCCCCAGTATCCCACCTTCTTCGAAATGAACACGGCTATCGCCTTCCGGCACTTCGCCCGGCAGCAGGTGGACGTGGCCCTCATCGAAGTGGGCATGGGTGGACGTTTCGACAGCACCAACGTGGTGCAACCCATCGCCACGGCCATCACCAACATCGACCTGGAGCATACGGCCTTTCTGGGTGACACCATCGCCGCGATCGCGGGTGAAAAGGCGGGCATCATAAAACCCGGCGTGCCGGTAGTGACAGCCGAGCGCAATCCAGAGGCCCTGGCGGTCTTTCGTGCGGCTTCCAATGCCCGCAAGGCCCCCCTGCTTGAAGTTGAACATGACAAGATCTACACGGTCAGTGGATCGCCGTGGGCACAACAAATGGATTTCCATAGTGACACCCTGACAATCACCGCCTGTCCGCTAGGACTACCCGGGGCCTATCAAGGTGCCAATGCCGCTGTCGCTATCGCCTTGGCGGATCAGATTACGACCGCGTTTCCACGCCTCGACGCAACAACCATAGCAACGGGCCTGCAGACCGCATCCTGGCCCTGTCGCCTGGAGCGGGTACTCCAGTCCCCCCCCACATTCATCGACGTGGCGCACAATGAAGCCGGTGCACAGCGCCTGGCCGATCACCTGGACCCCTGTGTCATGGTCTTTGCCGCCTCTTCCGACAAAGACGCCGCCGCCATGCTACGCGCCCTGCAACCCAAGGCGAAACACTTGCTCATTACCCGTTTTGAGGGAAAGCGTGCCGCAAGCACCGAGGCCCTGTCCGCTCATCTTGTGCCGGGGAGTTACGCAGTCCACCCCACGCTCCCCGAGGCCATTAACGCAGGCATGGCGCTGGCCAGTGAATCGACTCCGCTCGTCATAACAGGCTCCATCTATGCGGCTGGGGAAGCAAGGGAATACTTGATACAGCATCATGGCGCAACGCCCTTGCAGTTCTAAACACCATTGCGAGGCCAGCAAACTGCTGGAACCCGCTTCTAGTGGTTTGAATCAGCAAGCATCGACGGGGCCGGGGGTATCAAGAAGGCCCCTGAAAGGGGCCAACTCATGTAGGAAGTTAAGGCAGGTGGTCCCGTAGAGACGACATACCATCTTGGGACACAGCCCGAGGAAGTCAAGGATTTAATAACAATGTGGGCTGAGAGTCCGCCCCAATAGGGCGAACAATTACGCCTTCAACGACAAATCAAACCACTATTCTTTCGCAAGACAGATCAGCTTTTGTCCCGGATGGGGATTCGCGGGGTTCTCGGAGGTAATCACGTTGACGCGTTTGTCTTCGGTGATGACCAACAGGGGTATGGCGTCGGGATTCTGCACCTTGAACTCTTTGAAGGTAAAGGTGTCCGTCAAGGGAGTCACCTTAATTTTTGCACCGCCCCAGATGCGTTCGGAAAGCATGCGGAAGGGTATATCTTCCCCGAAAAGAATGCGGCCCCGAAGGTGACGCGGCAACTCCGCCTCATCGTGCCGCTTACCCGGCGCATTTTCCATCCCCATCTGATAGGTTTCGCTGCGGCCGAATACCTCGGCAAAGTGCAGGGTGGCCAACGCGTTGACGGTATAGTTACCGGTTAACGCCAGTACACGCCCCATCCGATCCAAAGGCAATTCATCCAAAAGACGCTCTGATAGCGCATCGCCAAAGTGAGATGGGATGCCTTCCTGGCGGGCTACGGTGATATTCCGCCAGTTACTGTCCACCAGCAAGACGTCAAAGCCCTCTTTTATGAGCACTTGGGCCAATTGTCGGGCCGGGGCGTGGGCACCAATTATGATCGAGCCCTGGGGGTTATCGATGGCCAGTTTCAGCCGCTTTGCCAACGGTCCTGCTGTAAGCCCGTAGACCAGCACGGTAATCGCGATAACGAGGAACGTCGCAGGCACCATACGTTCGGCACCGGCGTGCCCACTCTCCGCCAGCGAAAGGGCAAAGACGGAGGTCACCGCCGCCGCCACAATACCCCGGGGTGCCATCCAACAGAGGAAAATCCGCTCTGCCCGGGTCAAGGTCGTCCCGAGCGTACAGAAGTAGATCGACAGCGGTCGGGCCACGAAAATCAGTATGAGGGCAAAGGCGACGCCCCCAAAGCCCAAGTCCCGGAGGGTCATCAAGTCGAGACGTGCGGAGAGCAACACAAACAACACGGCCAGCAGGAGCACCCGGAGATTCTCCTTAAACTCAACCAGATGACGAATGGACACCTTGTTCTGGTTCGCCAGCCAGACGCCCATAATGGTGACGGTGAGCAGCCCCGATTCGTGCATAA